>CAIRRW010000530.1 GCA_903881065.1 uncultured Bacteroidota bacterium | reverse complement strand
GAAGGAGAAAACAGAATCATGAAGTAAAAAAAGAGACGATTAATAGTAGAAATGGATATTTTGAAAAGCTCAGTAGAAATACGGGGCTTTTTTTATTTCACTATAAATAAGATTTTAATCTAATTAATCTAATGACAATATATAACCAACTAATAGTACTTTTACACTTAATTAAAAACTAAACCGTCATGAAAAAAATAATACCTGCAGCAATCATTATCATTTCATTAATGAGCTGCTCTCAATCGCGCGAATCAAAATCAAAAGAAGATTATGCTAAAGCAGATACTACGGCGAATGCCTTTATATCTTCATCGGCTGCAGTGGAAAAAAATAAAGATACTACACGTAAATTTATACGAACTGCCGAACTTAAATTCAAAGTAAAAAGTGTACTGAAATCAACTTATGCTATTGAGGATTTAACAAGCCAACAGGGAGGTTTTGTAACGTATACTAAATTATCGAGCACCGTTGATTATGTGTCCACCATACCGGTAAGTGCCGATTCGTCATTGGAAACAACCTTTTACACCGTATCTAACTCTATCATACTTAGGATACCGAATACAAAACTTGACAGTACATTAAAACAAATATCAAAAAACATCGACTATCTTGACTATAGAATTATAAAAGCCGATGATGTAGGTTTGCAGATATTATCGAACAACCTTACTCAAAAAAGAGCTGCAAATAATGAAGAACGATTGACTACTGCAATTGATAAAAGAGGAAAAAAATTAAATGAAACTACAATTGCCGAAGAAGTATTGCTGAGCAAACAGGAACAAGCTAATAGTGCTAAAATTGCCAATATGTCGTTAACCGACCAGATAAAATTCAGTACCATAAATTTATCTATTTATCAACGTCAGACCGTTAAACGCGAATTGATTACCAACAATAAAAACACTACAGCCTTCGAACCTAACTTCGGCAGTAAAATGGTAGAAGCATTTAAATTCGGATGGAATATCTTTGTAGAAATTATTTTGATACTAATCCGCATCTGGTGGTTATTTTTATTTGCAATAATCTCCTACATTATTTATAAAAGATATACAAGCAGACGAAAGTAGAAGAAATTACGAATTGCAAGTATAGTTTCAATTTGACTAGTATGGTTTTAAAAGCCTCGTAGAAATACGTGGCTTTTTTATGCACCAGTTTTATGCTTAATTAACCTATGTTTTATTCACAATCCTTTCCATTATCAGGCAATGATTTTAATCACTGATTATAGTTAATTTAAACTTGTTAATAACAGATTAACTTAACTACCTTTGTGCCTCGAAATAACATCGATTAATCCTATTCAATAAAAGAATGAAATCCTTCTTTCCAAAAATTATAATTCTTATTGCTCTACTACATATTACATTAAATGCTGCATCTCAATCAAAAATATGGACACTAAAGGCATGTGTGGATGAAGCAATACAGAAGAATGTAGTGTTAAATCAAAGCATTTTAAACAACGGTATTAATAAAATTAATCTGGAGCAGTCCAAAGCAAATAGATACCCTAATTTAAACCTGATTGACAACCAAAACTTTACTTATGGCAGAGCAGTTGACCCTGTTTCCAATCAGTTTCTGAATCAGAATATACAAAGTAATAATTTGGCATTAAGCACTACAGTTACTATTTTTAATGGATTACAAAACTATTATGCTGTAAAACAGAATCAATATTTTTACAATGCAGGTAGCTTTGATATTGAAAATGCTAAGAATGATCTTGCCCTGCGGGTTGCAGCAGCATACTTACAGGTATTATATGATTACGAAGCGGTAGATATTGATAAAGCACAAGTGGAAGCATCCACAGCACAGGTAGATAGAGCACAGAAATATGTGAATGCAGGTAAAACTGCTTTAGGTAGTTTATATCAGATGCAATCGCAACTTGCTGCTGATAAATATGCTGAGATAGCAGCAGAAAATCAATTGGCACTTGCAAAAGTAGATTTGATGCAATTGATGGAAATGCCAGTTGCCAAAGATTTTGAAATAGAAAAGCCCGGTATTAATGAACCGGAAATAAAAGATGCAAGCACTGCTGAAGATATTTATAAAACTGCTGAACAGAATCAACCGCAAATAAAAAGCGCTGCTTCTAAAATTAACAGTGCTGATGCCGGTTTGCGTGTAGCAAAAGGTGGATTATATCCAAAATTATCTGTTACTGGTAGTTTAAGAACAGCCTATTCAAGTGCCAGTCAGCAACTTTCATACCGCACACTTTCTCAACTGGAAACAATAGGTTATCTGCAAAGCAATCCTTCCTCTTATGTAGTTGGATATGTACCATCGGAAGTTATCCAGAAAGATAAATATCCGTTTACCAATCAGTTTCAGGATAACTTTAACCAGTTTGTAGGTTTTAATTTAACGGTTCCTATATTTAATAATTTCACTGTGAAGAATAAT
>CAIRRW010000529.1 GCA_903881065.1 uncultured Bacteroidota bacterium | reverse complement strand
TCCTTATTTAGAATAAATCTAAATTCTTTACAAAAGTACTTAAAATATTGGTACTCTAACCTAACTTTCGTCACAATTGTTTTGCCAAAAAACTAAAAAAGCCCCAAATCAGTGGAGCTTTTTATTTATTATCTTTCATTTATTTGCTCGACCATTTAATAGTTCACAACAAATACTGCCTAAAGTTCCATCAGATATTCTGAAAAAGAGAATAAATCTGCTTCCGAAAACGGTTTCCCCATCACCTGAATGCCAAACGGCAAACCGTTACTATGTTTTCCGATAGGCAACGAAATTGCCGGAACTCCAGTAATATTTGCCTGCACTGTAAATATATCCTCCAGATACATCGCAATCGGGTCGGCACTATGTTCTCCAAATTTGAATGCAGTTCCCGGTGTTGTCGGCAAAATAATAAAATCGTATTTACTTAAAATCTCATTGGTTTTATCTTTCAAAAGCCTTCTCACTTTTTGTCCTTTCGAATAATAAGCATCATAATATCCGGCACTAAGCACAAATGTTCCCAACATTATTCTTCGTTTCACCTCTGTTCCAAAACCTTCTGAACGTGATTTTTTATAAGTAGATTCCAAATCCGTGGCATTTTTGCTTCTATATCCATAATGAACTCCATCGTAACGAGCTAGATTTGAACTCGCTTCAGCAGTTGTCAGCACATAATAAGTAGGAACCAGATAATCAATATAAGGGAAGTCAACCGACTCTACAGTATGTCCGGCAGCTTTCAACTTTTCTATTGTAGCATATACTTTTGCTTTTATTTCAGGATTCAAACCATTGCTTTCTATCACATCCTTGATATAAGCAATGCGAAGTTTGGCAGGTCTTGAGTCGATATTTTTCGAATATTCAGGAACCGGTTTTGAAGAAACAGTACTGTCGTATTCATCCTTGCCAGCCATCACTTCCAGTATCAATGCCGCATCCGCAATGTTTTTGGTAATCGGTCCAATCTGGTCAAATGATGAAGCGTAAGCAATAGCACCATAACGGGATACTCTGCCGTAAGTCGGTTTTAAACCTACTACTCCGCAAAACGAAGCAGGCTGACGAATGGAACCACCCGTATCTGTTCCCAGGCTTGCCATACATAAATCAGCAGCTACAGCAGCAGCAGCACCGCCCGAAGAACCTCCCGGAACACGCGATATATCCAATGGATTAAGTACATTTCCATAAGCAGAAGTTTCATTGGAGCTTCCCATGGCAAATTCATCACAGTTGCATCTGCCAATGATTATGGCATCTTCAGCCAGCAATCTTTCTACCACCGTTGCGCTGTATAACGATTCGAATCCTTCCAGTATTTTTGATGAAGCAGATACTTTATGTCCTTTATAACAAAGATTATCTTTCAATGCAACCACCATACCGGCAAGCTTTCCCTGTGTTTTCGATTTTATCTTTTCATCCACTACTCTTGCCTTTTCCATTGCTGATTTCTCAAACACTTCCAAAAAAGCATTCAGGTTTTTCTTTTCAGCAATACGTTCAATGTATTGCTGAACAAGTGCTACACAGGAAATTTTACTGTCGAATAAATCCGATTGAACTTCGGAAAGAGAATTGTAGGTTTTCACAAATTAAGGAATATAATAAATACAAAATCCCCTGTGTTTACAGAGGAATTTGTAATGTTTATTTAAAACAAAGATTAGTCTTTCTTTTCAGGAGTAGCGGTATTGCTCTTCTCCTCGTCCCCTTTGGAAGCGTCTTTAAACTCTTTTACACCTTTACCAAGACCTTTCATCAGTTCAGGTATTTTTTTACCGCCAAACAGCAATAAAACAATTATCAGAACTACAATCATTTCTCCGCCACCCATACCAAAAGGTCCAGCATAAACTACATTTGAAACATCTGCATTTTTTAAAGCAGGTATTATTGATACAATTAGATTTAACATTTTATTATGATTATTATGAACCGCAAAGGTACGAATTTTATTGCATGCGGTAATTATTATTTAGATGAACTTAATCATAACGCTTTGGAGCGATTCCTTTTTATAAACTTTGGGAGCAATTAAATATAGTTAATTACAAAAAAACCCAATTATATCTACAAT
>CAIRRW010000528.1 GCA_903881065.1 uncultured Bacteroidota bacterium | reverse complement strand
TGATTTTCTTTCCTTGGATAAGTTGGAACAAGGACGGACAGAGTTGACAGCGGAGAACTTCAATTTGAAACAGTTTTCGGAAAACATAGTGGACGAGATGAGTGAAATGCTAAAGGATGGACAAAAAATTATTTTCGATTATACAGGGGAAGAAGAAATAATGGTGGATAATAAGATTTTGAGAAATGTTTATCTTAATTTATTGTCGAATGCAATTAAATATTCGGGAGAAGATAAAGAGATTGAGTTAACGATACATGTAACTAAAAAAGGGGCGAAAATAAAAGTGAAAGATAATGGGATAGGAATACCGGAGGAGGATCAGAAAAATTTATTCGGAAAGTTTTATAGGGCATCGAACGCAATAAATATTCAGGGAACAGGACTTGGATTAAATATTGTAAAGAAATATTTGGAGTTGTTGGAAGGAAAGATTACTTTTGCTAGTAAACCCAACCAAGGGACTACTTTTACAATTGAGTTCCCGACAAATAAAAAATAAATGAATACAATATTAGTAATTGAAGATAATAAGGAGATACGAGAAAATGTATGTGAGTTACTTCAATTGGAAGGCTATAATGTACTGTTCGCTGTGAATGGGAAAGCGGGGCTCGCTTTAGCTAAAGAATCAAATCCCGATTTAATACTTTGTGATATCTGGATGCCAGAAATGGGAGGATATGAAGTATTCAACGATTTAAAAAAAGAGACAGCCACTTCATCTATCCCTTTTGTATTTGTAACGGCAAGTGCTGACAGGCGAGAAGTGGAAATAGGCCTAAACATGGGAGCACATGCATATATTCGCAAACCATTTCAGGAACAGGAATTGTTTGACACTATAAAAGAGTGCCTTAAATCAGAATAATAACTTATCATTAATATTTACAGAAAGCTTCTCGCATTGGTGCGGGGAGCTTTTTTAATTTTGGAGATCTTATCCCCTGCCCTTCCCCTTGCAAAAAGGGAGAAGGGTGCCAACGTTAGAATTACTTTATTTTTGGGAACTCAGTCGCTTGTTTGGGGAGAACGTTTATTGATAAAGTAGTGACCAATATCACTACAATTCTTAAGTAATCGGTGATGTGAATCATTACTCAGCATGATATTAATCTCTAATCTTGCAGTTGAATTTCAAACAATAGTCAGAATAAATGATAATTGAAAAATAAACCATCATGAAAAACAAGATACTTATTATAGAAGATAATGCTGATTTACTTGATAACACAACAGAATTACTCGAAATAGCAGGATACGAAGTTATTACTGCAACGAATGGTAAAGAAGGATTGGAATTGGCACACAAAAACAAACCTGATTTGATATTATGTGATATTATGATGCCTGTACTGGATGGTTATGGAGTGTTGCGAGCAACGGAAAACATACCCGAACTTGCTGGAACTCCATTTGTATTTATTACTGCCAAATCGGAAAAAGCTGATTTTAGAAAAGGAATGGATTTAGGTGCAGATGATTATTTAACAAAACCATTTAATGGAACTGACCTACTGAGAGTTGTTTCTGCCAGACTCACAAAGAATAAAAGAAGACGAGACTATTTCGAAAATAATATAACAGGGTTAAATGAGTTATACAACGAAGCCAAAAACAAGAAAGGAGTAAGTATGTTGTCGGAGAATAGGAAAGTAAAGAAGATAAGAAAAAAGGATATGTTGTTTATGGAGGGTGATTCTCCAAGTTTTGTGTACTTTATAATTTCAGGAAAAATAAAGTTATTCAAATCGAACGAATCCGGCAAGGAATTTATCGTGGAGATTTTAAAAGAAGGAGATTTTCTAGGTTATTTGCCATTATTAGAAAATTCGAAACATAAAGAATCAGCTATGGCTATCGATAATGCGGAAGTTGCCCTTATTCCAAGTGATGAATTTTTCGCGCTATTACATTCTAATCAGGAAATAGCAATTACATTTATTAAAATGATGTCGAACAATTTTTCTGAAGCGGAGGAAAAACTATTGCAACTTGCATATGATTCAGCCAGAAAACGTGTCGCAGAAGCTATAATATATGTTTCAAAAAAATATCAGGAGAATAGCAGCGATGAATTATCATTTACACTACTACGTGAAAACATTTCTTCATTATCAGGAATTTCACCTGAATCAGTTAGCAGAAACCTTACCGACTTTAGAGAAGAAGGGTTGATAGAAACCAATAATGGTACTATAACCATTCTCAATCTTAAGAAACTAGAGTCAATGAAAAATTAGGCAATTGTGATTTCTATCATTGTTAATTTGATTCAGTTCATTTCAATAAAAATTTATCGGGAGTAATCTTGCATTATAGTAAATCTATTTCAGTTTCCTTTTTCATTATTCCACATCAAATCCCTCTATCAAAGAAAAGAAGGTAGAAATTCGATCAATAGAGGTTATGGCATTCTTCCCATTTGAAAGTACAAGAAGAGCAATAATAAAAATCTCTCCATATAAAGTATACAATTAAATATGTACTTTTGAAAACAACTCAACAATATACTATATGGAAGAACAGATATTTCAAAACCGCGTCGACCTCTCCGGCTTACAACTCGCAGTAGGCAAAATAAAGCACGAAGTAAACAAAATCATTGTCGGGCAAAACGATATGATAGAACTACTGATAGCAGCCATCCTTGCCGACGGACATGTATTGATAGAAGGCGTACCCGGTGTTGCAAAAACACTCACTGCTAAATTGCTTGCACGCACCATGTCTGTTGGTTTTTCGCGTATTCAGTTCACACCCGATTTAATGCCTTCGGATATAATAGGTACCAGTATTTATAATTTAAAAACAACTGATTTCGAATTCAAACCCGGACCGTTATTCTCCAATATAATATTGATAGACGAGATAAACCGCGCTCCTGCCAAGACACAGAGCGCCCTGTTTGAAGCAATGGAAGAACGGCAGATAACGGTGGATGGCAAAACGTATCCGCTAACTGCGCCATTTATTGTTCTCGCTACACAAAATCCAATTGAACAGGAAGGCACGTATCGCTTGCCCGAAGCGCAACTCGATAGATTCCTATTTAAAATAGAAGTTGATTATCCATCACTGGAAGATGAAACAAAAATCATCTTCGAGTACCATGCCCGCAAAAACACTGTTGATATAAATACTGTTGACAGCGTGATGAATGCTGCACAGGTAAAGGAATATCGCGAGAAGGTAAGCATGGTACACATTGATGCCAATCTTATTTCGTACATCGCCAAGATTGTAAATCAAACACGTAATAATTCTTCATTGTATCTTGGTGCTTCGCCTCGTGCATCACTGGCTATTCTCACAAGTTCCAAAGCGATTGCTGCCATGCGCGGTCGTGATTTTGTTACACCTGATGATATAAAGTTTGTAGCCACTCCGGTTCTCAAACACCGCGTGATGCTCACTCCTGAAAAGGAAATGGAAGGCATCACTTCCAATGATATCATCAAACAGATTATTGAAAAGATTGAAGTGCCGAGGTAGTTTAATAGTTCATTCGTTTATCAGTTCATTGGTCTCCACTTAAAAATGAAATCATTTATTAAATCAATATACTTTGTAAATCTGCTATACTATGTTATAGCGGCTGAAGTAGTTTTATTGGTTTTCGGTTTCTTCTTCCCTGCCATTTATCCAATTGCCAATTATGCATTAATCTTTATTATTGCGCTGGTTGTTGTTGATACAGTCATTCTGTTTGCCAATAGAAATGGCTTCTTTGCAAGGCGAGATACACTTGATAAATTATCCAATGGTGATGATAACCCCGTGCAGATAGTACTCGAGAATCGTTATTTATTCCCGACAAGAATCACTGTGATTGATGAATTGCCTTTTCAGTTTCAGATACGCGATAAGGAATTCAAACTGAATGTAGATTCAGGAAAGAGTAAGATTATAGAATATGATGTTCGTCCTGTAAAGCGTGGCGAATATAACTTTGGTGCAGTAAATGTATTTGTGAAAAGTCCTATTGGTTTTGTTCAGCGACGTTATTGTTTTTCGCAGGATATGACAGTTCCTGTTTATCCGTCGTTCATGCAAATGCGGAAATACGAACTGCTTGCTATCTCCAATCAGCTCACCGATGCAGGTATTAAGAAGATACGAAGACGCGGCAACAATGCCGAATTCGAACAGATAAAGGAATATGTGGCAGGTGATGATTATCGTACCATCAACTGGAAAGCCACCGCACGAAAGAATAAACTGATGATTAATCAATATCAGGACGAGAAATCGCAGCAGGTTTATTCGGTTATTGATATGGGAAGAATAATGCGGATGCCTTTCGAAGGATTGAGTCTGCTTGACTATGCCATCAATTCATCACTTGTTATTTCGAACATTGCATTGCTGAAACAGGACAAAGCAGGTATAATAAGTTTCAGTAATCGAGTGCAATCCATATTGCCTGCGGATAGGAGAAATGCACAGTTGCAGAAGATTCTTGAATTACTTTATAATCAAAAAACAGGTTATCTCGAAAGTAATTTCGAACACTTATATGCCAGCATCAAAACAAAAGTGAATCAACGGAGTCTGTTGTTGCTTTATACCAACTTCGAGAGTTTATCAGGCTTGCAGCGACAAATAAAATACCTGCGTCGCATAGCGAAAGATCATTTACTTGTAGTCATCTTCTTCGAAAATACCGAACTACGCACCTTCCTTGATGCTCCGGCAACAACTACCGAAGAAGTTTATAATAAAACAATTGCTGAGAAGTTTGCTTACGAGAAAAAGTTAATTGTAAAAGAGCTCGAGAAGTATGGCATACAAAGCATTCTTACATCACCGCAAAAACTTTCGGTTAACACTATTAATAAGTATCTGGAGCTTAAGGCAAGAGGACTAATTTAGTTTATAAGTTCAAAGTTTGTAAGTTTATAAGTTAGCTATGTTTGAAGAAAGTAAACCGAAGAAGAAACTTAATCCGCAGCAGGCTTTATTAAAAGCACAGCAATCGTGCGCTTATCAGGAGCGGTGTCAGCAGGAAATGCGTGACAAGCTGTATGAATGGGGATTGTATAGTACTGATGTCGAAAACATAATTGCAAATCTTATCACTGATAACTTTTTGAACGAAGAACGTTTTGCAAAAGCATACGCAGGCGGAAAGTTCAGGATTAAGAAATGGGGAAAAGTAAAGATTAAGATTGAACTTAAGAAAAGAAAGATATCCGAATACTGCATCAAGAAAGCAATGCAGGAAATCAGCGACAAGGATTACCTGAGGACAATAAAAGAACTAATTGCCAAGAAATCAAAAGAAATAAAAGGCGGCAAGGATAATCAGCGGAAATATAAAATAGCTCAATACATTGCTTCACGCGGCTTTGAACAGGAATTGATTTGGGATGTATTGAAACTGGAAGAGTAAACTCTTTACATGATGCAGAGATTATTAACTGAATAATTATTTTGAAAAGGAAGAAAGCGATGATTTCTTTTGAAATAAATTAAATGAAACTAAAATTACAGCTTCCCATTAATATTAAAACTTTCATAAATAAAAAAATTAGCAAACCAATATTTTATAATTTTGACAACTTCATAAGAGCAGAAACAAACATATTATAATTTAGAATGAAAAACAAGATTCAGGAATTAGACGAAAAAATTGCAGAAGGACAGTTGGGTGGAGGAAAAAAAAGAATTGACTCCCAACATAAAAAGGGAAAACTTACAGCTCGCGAACGAATTCACTTTTTAATGGACGAAGGGACATTTGAAGAGATAGGAATGTTCGTAACACACCGTTCTAATGAATTTGGGTTGGAGCGTGAAAAATATTTGGGTGACGGAGTTATTACCGGTTTTGGAAATATAAACGGAAGAATGGTATATGTATTTTCACAAGACTTCACTGTCTTCGGCGGATCATTATCTGAAACTCACGCAGAGAAAATCTGTAAAATAATGGATTTGGCAATGCAAAATGGTGCACCTGTTATTGGATTAAATGATAGTGGTGGTGCACGTATCCAGGAAGGCGTAGTTTCATTGGGAGGGTATGCCGATATATTTTATCGCAACACTTTAGCGTCTGGCGTAGTGCCTCAACTATCTGCAATTATGGGGCCTTGCGCAGGCGGGGCAGTATATTCTCCTGCCATTACCGACTTTATTATGATGGTTGAAAATACTTCATACATGTTTGTTACCGGTCCAAACGTAGTGAAAACAGTAACGCACGAAGAAGTAACTTCAGAAGAATTAGGAGGCGCTTCCACACATTCAACTAAATCCGGAGTTACACATTTCTCCTGCGTAAACGAAATAGAATGTATCAATAATATAAAAGCATTGTTGAGTTATATGCCTCAAAACTGCGAAGAGAATTCTCCTTCGGTAGCATACGAGACTAATGGAAACGAAAAACGCCCTGAGTTAAATGCTCTTATTCCTGAAAATCCAAATCAACCTTACGACATCAGAGATGTAATTAATGGAGTGATTGATACCGAATCGTTTCTTGAGGTTCATAAAAATTTTGCAGAGAACATAGTGGTTGGTTTTGCCCGATTAGCTGGTAAGAGTATAGGTATTGTTGCTAACCAACCTGCTTTTCTTGCAGGGGTTTTGGATATTAATTCCTCAACCAAGGCTGCACGCTTTGTACGTTTTTGCGATAGCTTCAATATTCCGCTTTTAGTCTTTGAAGATGTACCGGGTTTTCTTCCAGGTACTGACCAGGAGTGGCATGGCATCATTACTAATGGGGCAAAATTATTATATGCTTTCTGCGAAGCCACAGTGCCTAGAGTTACAGTTATCACTCGTAAAGCTTATGGGGGAGCCTATGATGTGATGAATAGCAAACACATTGGCGCAGATATGAATTATGCATGGCCATCAGCCGAAATAGCAGTGATGGGCGCAAAAGGAGCTGCCGAAATTATTTTCAAAAATGAAATAGCTACAGCTAAAGACCCTGTTGCAAAACTTGCCGAGAAAGAAAAGGAATATATACAGCATTTTGCAAATCCTTACCGGGCTGCCGAAAGAGGATATGTTGATGAAATAATAAAACCAGAAGACACACGTGATAAATTAATTAAAGCATTTGGTATGCTCAAAAACAAAGTTGCTAAACTGCCTAAAAAGAAACACGGAAATATTCCTTTGTAATGAATTTTTTTTGAAAATATTAGCAGAAAGATACTAATTGCAGATAAATGCGATATATTTTTATTATATTATCGATTCCAATAATCTTTAGAAGAAGTCTTTTATATTTATTTTTTATAAAAGTATAATTTCCT
>CAIRRW010000527.1 GCA_903881065.1 uncultured Bacteroidota bacterium | reverse complement strand
TGACTGAATGAATAGCCATTTAGCTGTCATTTGTTTTATATAGCTATCAATTATTTTTTTGTTCTTTCATCCTTATCTATTTTAATTATTCTCTAAAAGTACCTTTAATAACAAGGCACTTTTAATAAAAGATTTATTTGGTGGGAAATGGCAGCGGTGGAAGTACTTTATGTAGTGGTGACGACACCACTTAATAATCGGCACAAGTTAAACTCACTAAAGCCAGCTGTGAATCCTTTTTTATCTACCTTTAGCAAAATATAAAAAAAATAATTATGACAAGAATGCCTGACTTTATAAGAGAAGCAATAAAAGCGAACCAAGATATAAATGATGCTGTATTAGCACAGCTTTGCCTGGATAAATTGAACGAATACCCGGAAGACAGGGATTTTATACTGGCTTATGCGGTTATATATTTGTTTTCTGCTAAAAAAAATGAGGAGTGTATTGCATTGGCAATTGAGGCTTTACCCGGAATGAAAATAAAAGAATGTATTAATGATACCAACCGATTTTTAGGATTTGCATATAAAGCAAACGGACAACAGCAGGAAGTAATAACCCTGAAATTGAAAGAGCTGGAGGAAGCGGATGAAAAAGATAAATTTGCTGAATATGAGGAAATCTGTGAAATGTTTGATGAACAGGGCGATGTGGATAATGCAATAAAATATTATGAGGAGTATATCACTTATTCAAAGGGTAATGTGGATAGTGAACTATTTGAAAAGCTGGCACAACATTATGAAACAAAAAAAGATTATAAAAACTCTGCTAAGTATTTTGAGAGAGCAGCAGCAGAAATATCGGCAGAAAGCTACTGGCATTGGCAAAAGACGGGCAGGGCACTAGCATTGGACGGAAAACAGGAGGAGGCACTATTTTATTTTAAAGTGTCACATATAATTAAACCTGATGCCTGGACGCATTATTTTATGGGAACCTGCTTTCATCAAAAGGGGGATGGTTATATGGCAATGCATCATTATCTGGAAGCATTGAAACTTAAACCTGAGTTTCCGGAAACTGTTAATAATATTGCAGCTTTTAAATTCGAAAATGATTCGGATATAAAAGGAGCTATTGAACAATTGGAAGCTGCCTTGAAAATGAACCCTGCCGAATCATTCAAATCTCTTTTGTATGCCAATCTGGCAAGGATATATAACCTGATTGCTGATTATGAAAAGCATAACTATTATAAGAAAAAATTGATAGAAGCAGCAGGATTTACGGCGGAGGAAAGAAGTAAAGAGGAAGAAAATAATGATGATTTAATTTGATTTAACTCTGTTTAGCATAGTATCCCGCTACGTTTAATAGTACAAATCCTCATTACTTTTTCTTTAGTTTCAATTAAGGCAGGACGCCTTATTAAAAGCGACACATTCATTGCATTCAGTATAAACTCTGCGGAACGCTAAACGGGGGACACTCGCGTTGGCAAGGCGAAATTCGTTTTACAAATTATAAGGTGTATATTTTCTGCCATCGTGATCAAACTCTTCATGTAATGCAGTTGTAATTGCCTTTTGGTCTTCCTTTAACATATCATTTGTTAAATAAGTATTCATACGATAAATTTTTTGTTTTGTGTCGGCAGTGCCAAGCAAAACACCTGTATCGGAAGTACATATAATATTATTCATATTTTCATTTAAATCATCTAATGGCTGAACACCGAAAGAATGATTATCATCCATAAAAGCACGTAAAATATCATTTGGTTTTACCAGATTCAATTTTCGTCTTTCATTATAACGTTTAAAAAAGTGCGCTGTAAACACAAACATATAATTATCATCGCCACCCATTACGGTGTAGGCATTTAATCCTTGCCTGTCGTAATTATAAACCAAAAAAATAAAGTAATCTCTCTTTTTTGTCAAGCAAATACTGTATATCCAATTGTTTTTATATTTTGAGAGGTAATCAAAATATTTTACTATTTCTCCATCTTTGCTAAGCTTTAATGTTTTGTGTATTTCTTTTGCTACATAAGTTGCTTTACGAAATATGATTGGAAATTCCTTTTCCCATTCATTCTTAATTTCAACCATATTCATTGAAGGTACAATCATATCATAACAGTATTTGTTTTATTATTCTCTAAAAGTACCTTTAATAACAAGGCACTTTCAATAAAAGATTTATTTGGTGGGAAAATGGTAGTAGTAGCAGTACTTAGTGTAGTGGTGAGGACACCACTAAATAATTGTCACGAGTCGAAAAGACTCGCGCCGGCGGGACACTAGTTAAACAAACTCGCGCCAGCGGGTTATAACCTGTTTTTGATTATCCAAGCAATTCCTTAATCTCCAAATCCTGAATTTTCTTTCTATGAAATTCGGCTTTCGTTTCATTTCCAAGATGATTATAAATCAGAAGTAATGCTTCGTGTACCGGCAATATATCATCATTGTATTTCAAAACCATTTTATAATTCTTTAGTGCAGTTTCAAAATCTTTTTCTTTTAAGGCATAAGACCCAAGAAGAATATATGCAGGGTAATATTCTATCTCATGAACCAATGCAATATTCAAACTTCTTTTAGCTGATTCGATATCTCCTGACATCATACTAAACATGGAATGATAATGATGGAAGTTAGCAGAATCGGGATACATCTTCAACCCTTTTTCGCAATAAAACATTGCTTTATCAAACTTCTGAAGAGTAACATATAACACCACCAAATTACAATATGTACCATGATAATTACCATCTTTAAGGTCATCCTTAATTACTTCCAGCAACGTTTTTTCTGCTTCTTCAAAACGGTTCATTTTTAAATAACTTTCACCCAGCAATGCAAGGTCCTGGTAATCGCCTCCTATCTCGTTCCAGGCTTTCAGACGGATATCAAAGGCGGCACGGTCGTTACCAATGTCTTCATAAAGAGCAGCCGTCCAGTTATAATAAGTAGATTTAATTTCTTTATCCGGGGCGTGCTCTATACTCTTCAGAAACCATTCTTCCGCTTTATTATTCTTTTTCCTGTCCTGATAATAGAAAGCTATGGAAGCCATAGCCGCAGCATGTTTGGGATCCACTTCAAGGGCTTTATTAAAATACCCGAATGCCTCAGCTCCATCTCTGCGAAAATGTAATCCAAGTTCATAATAATTTTGGGCAGAAGGTTCTTCCTTAACCTTTTCTTTCATTTTATTTATATAATCTTCCATATCAAAACTACTTTTCCAAACCTGGTCGCGGGTTTTGAGTATCTTCCGGCATTCTGCCACTTTATATTTCAAACGAATACAGCGTTCAAGCTCGCTATCCCAATCATCACTACTTACATGAGCCGACACTTCGGCACGAAAGAAATGATACTTGCCATTGAAAGGGTCAATCACTATTGCCTTCATCAATTCCGCTGATGCTTCATGCGCATTTTGCGGATTGCCATCTTCCATTTTTACTTCATAAATAACCTTTGCCAATTCATAATAAAGTTCGGCATTATTCGAGTCGGCATTTATAGCATCTCGCAACTGCTCTTCTGTCATTTTATTCATTAGATTATTTTTTTTAGAATATAGTTGCCTGTTATTTTTTTTACAAAAGTACCTTTAATTACAAGGCACTTTTAATAAAAGATTTATTTGGTGGGAAATTGTATGTAGTAGCAGTACTTTATATAGTATTAGTTAAGCGTAGTGGCTCGCTACGTTTAATATTACAAGTCCTCATTACTTCTTCTGTAGTTTCAATTAAGGCGAGACGCTACGCCAAACTGGGCAAAGATTAAATGAAAAATAGGATTATTTTTTGAATTTCTCAAAATCAACGGTTTTGAAACATGTTCCCAAATTGTTTTAAGTTGTTTACTATATATTTCAACAATTTTATCAATTGGTTTTTCAATTTTTTCAAATGTTATATCTGTGCCAAATAATGTTTCTTTCGTTTTTTCCGGATAGAAAATATTTACTATTTCATCTTTATCAATGCCGAAAAATTGCTCCAATTTATCTATCGAATTTAATTCACCTTTTTTGTCTAATAAACGATTAATAGCGACTCCCGAAGGAATTAAAATCCATACATCTGAATGAGTGTTTTTTAGTTTTGAAAAGGAATCCCAGCCTATCTGCATTCCAAAAGGGTCTAAAAAAATAAGGGCTGCATAGTTTTTATTTTGTAATGCTATTGCAAGTTTTTTTAATTGTTCATTGCAGTCATCTTTCCTGATGCTAATATTTGCAAGAGGTTTGTCAGTAATTTTACTTTTTAATGTTTCAAGTGAATTAAATGATTCATCATCTTTTTCAATAAAATAATAATAATCAAAATGAAATGGTTTTTCCATTCGCAGAATACGTGATGCAGAGCCTGCATAAATCTTTACTTCATTATTATATTTTTCAGGAATGTTATAATCAAATAAATCGGGTGTTATTTTTGTTGTATATGCTTTTTCGCCAGCACCTGCAAAACCATCAAAATAAATTGTTTTATATTTGGGATATTTATTTAATATCTTGAGGTATTCAACTACATAAGAAATAAAAGCATCCAGCTTTTGCTCTGTCCAGCTACCACCCCAACCTTCTGGGGCAGGCTCTTCAACAATGTTCTTTTTTGCGCTCATTCTTTTTCAATCAAAGATGCAATAATATTTTCATATTCATTATCTATTTCGTTTTGTTTTTGAAATGTGAGGGAAACGGATGTGCAAATTTTACAGAATTCTATTGTTTGGTTTAAGTTGAGTTCTTTGTCCTTGTTGCTTTTGATGAATCGTTGGACGGGGTGGTTTTTTCCTACTTCGAATTCCCAGATTTGTTTGGTAACGCCACTAAAATATTGTGTTTCGTTTATGTATAGATTATCTTCTTTTAATGTGATTTCTGTTACTTTGTTATTTCCTTTGCCATTGAATTTTACAATTGGTTTTGAAAGTTCTTTTGAGGTAAGCAAATGCAGTTCGGTTAATGATTTGCCAATTTCTGCAATTTGTTGGAACAATTTGTAATCTTTTGTAAATGGTATTTTGGGATAATCTATTTGTAACAGTTCGGCAAATGCTGTGCGGTATTTGTTGCTATATAATATGGCGTAGATGTAATAGAAAATAGGTTCGGTTAATTCTTTTTGTTTGTATTGTTTTTCGAGCATTTTTTCAAATGCAGGTGTGATGTTACTTTTTTTACTTGCTCCAAATAAACCTTCATTGCTTTCGTAAATCCATAAAGGAAAGACATAGGATTGACCGCCAAGAAAATTTATATCTGCAATTTTATCAGAACAAAAACAGGAATTATAATTTTTATCAAAAGTCTTCTTTTTAATTATTAAAGAATAATTATCCCCTTCATACATATTTTTAATTACTGCCTTCCTATCCCTGTCAACAAAAAGAGAATCAAAATAAATGTATTTATTGTCAAAAGGTTTATGTGCAAAAGGTTTAATATTCTCTTTATTAACTTTTTTAAATTTAGCTTTAACCTTTTCAACATTAAAATCCGCTCCATCTTCAATTTGAAAGGTTTCTTTTACTAAATCTAAATCCTTTAACTGTATGAAAAGATTAAATCTGTCTTCTAATTCTTTGTTTGAAATTCCAAGTACAAAATTATCTCTGCCTGATTTTATACCACTTACATTTTGATTTAATATTTCATCAACAGCAAAAAATGAATTATATAAATCGGGGTCGCCAAAGTTTTTCTTTTCAAAGAAATAATATTTTTTATCAATGGGGAGTTTTTCCCAAGGGGTATTATTTATATGA
>CAIRRW010000526.1 GCA_903881065.1 uncultured Bacteroidota bacterium | reverse complement strand
GGAAATCCTTTTTATTTTTTCTTCAAAAAAAAAAGATTGGAGCGTAAAGCGGGGAGGAACTTGATAGATGGCAGGAAGGTGATTCGCCCAAATAAAAACGGAGAACAAAAGTGTGAAACCCAATTTTACTATTCTTTAATCGTCAATTCATAAAAATTCTTGTTTCTATAAAGACCACAAAATAAAGTATCTTTGCAGTAAATAAAAAGCAAATAAAATGTCAGCAAAACTATCGCAAATATTAAAATTAAGTGTTCCAGAACGTATATTGCTTGTGGAAGCAATTTGGGATAGTATTGTTTTGGAAAACGAATCGAAAAGTAATTACCAGTTGAGTGATGAGCAGATAAATATTCTGGAAGAAGAAATGGCTGCATACGCTAAAAACCCTAATGAAGGAAGTACTTGGGAAGAAGTGAAGAATAGGGTGAAGAATAAAAAATGAGTTATACACTTGTTGTTCGCAAACGTGCCGAAACTCATATTGACAAAGCATACGAATGGTATGAACATAAAAGAGGGGATTTAGGAAATGATTTTCTCCAAGCCGTTGAAGAAGCCCTGAATACAATAGAATTAAATCCGGAAGCTTTTCAGTTAAAATATAAAAACGTAAGAGCGGTTTATACAAAACGCTTCCCTTACGGCGTTTTCTATATGGTGGATAAAAATAAAATTATTGTATTGGCAGTTTTTCATTTAAGTCAAAATCCAAAACTTTGGCAAAAATTAAGTGAATAAATAAACTGTTGCCATTTTCCAATTTTACCATTCTTTAATCTCCAATTGATAAAAATTATTAGCTTTGCCCTCCCAAATAAAAAACTATTGGTAAATAACTAATAAAGAAGTGAACCAATAAACTAATTAACTATTAAAAAATGGCAAGCGAAAAAATAATTCAGCTTTTAGGTGACAGCGCAGACAGCCTGTTGAACCACGAATGTAAAACCATTACAAAAGATCAGATACATCTTCCGGGAAAGGATTTTGTGGACAGGATTTTTACTCATACCAATCGTAATAATCAGGTTTTGCGTAGCATTGAGCAGTTATATAATCATGGAAGGCTGAAAGGAAAAGGTTATATGAGCATTTTGCCTGTTGACCAGGGAGTAGAACACAGTGCAGGTGCATCGTTTGCTCCTAATCCTATTTATTTTGATTCGGAAAACATTGTGAAACTTGCCATTGAAGGCGGCTGCAATGCGGTAGCCTCTACTTATGGTGTGCTGGCTTCGGTTTCGAGAAAGTATGCGCATAAAATACCTTTTATTGTAAAGATAAATCACAATGAGTTTTTGACATATCCTGATAAATTTGACCAGATTATGTTCGGAACCATTGAAAATGCCTGGAATATGGGCGCAGTAGCTGTTGGAGCTACTATTTATTTCGGTTCGCCAGAGTCTTCACGTCAGATTGTGGAAGTTGCTAAAGCGTTTGACAGAGCGCATGAATTGGGAATGGCAACTGTTTTATGGTGTTATACCAGAAATAATGCATTCAAAAAAGATGGCATAGATTATAATACTTCTACTGATTTGTCTTCACAGGCAAATCACCTTGGAGTAACTATTCAGGCAGATATTATCAAACAAAAACTATCAGATAAAAATGGCGGATACAATGCCATCAAATTTGGTAAAACACATCCAAAAGTATATTCAGAATTAACTACTGATCATCCGATAGATTTGAACCGTTATCAGGTTGCAAACTGTTATATGGGACGTTTTGGATTGATAAATTCAGGAGGAGAATCAAAAGGAGCAGGTGATTTGGCTGAAGCAGTAGCAACAGCAGTAATAAATAAACGTGCAGGCGGTCAGGGATTGATTTCCGGCCGTAAAGCATTCCAAAAGCCAATGAAAGAAGGGGTTGAGTTGTTGAATACAATTCAGGATGTGTATTTAGATAAATCGATAACGATAGCTTAAGAGTATCAAGTATTAAGTATCAAGTACAGTGAAACAGGTTGTTTGGTACTTCATCTTAATACTTTGTACATAATACTTAATACTAATAAAAAATGAGTTGGTTTAAACGTATAGCAAAAGGCATAAATACTTCCACAAAGGAGAAGAAAGAAACTCCGGAAGGACTGTGGTATAAGTGCCCGTCGTGTAAAAAAATTACACATACAAACGAACATATGCTTAATAATTATGTTTGTCCGAACTGCGATTATCACGATAAAATAGGGTCGAAAGAATATTTTGAGATTATTTTTGACAATAATGAATTTGTGGAATTAAGTCCTAATCTTATTGCCGGCGATCCATTAAACTTTGAGGATACTAAAAAATATACCGATAGATTGGTAGATACTGTAAACAAGACGAATTTAAAGGACGCTTTACGCAGTGCACACGGTAAGGTAGATGGCGAAGATTTAGTGGTGGCTTGTATGGATTTTAAATTTATTGGCGGGTCGATGGGTTCGGTAGTCGGTGAAAAAATTGCACGTTCTATAGATTATTGTATTGAAAAGAAAATTCCACTTATGATTATCTCCAAATCAGGAGGAGCCAGAATGATGGAAGCTGCGTATTCATTAATGCAAATGGCAAAAACTTCTGCTAAATTATCCTTATTAAGTGAAGCAAAAATTCCTTATATCTCCTTTTTAACTGACCCTACTACTGGTGGCGTTACAGCATCTTATGCGATGCTCGGTGATTTAAATATAGCAGAACCAGGAGCTTTAATTGGTTTTGCCGGTCCTCGTGTGGTGAAAGAAACAATTGGAAAAGACCTGCCAAAAGGATTTCAGACTTCTGAATTTGTATTGGAACATGGCTTTTTGGATAAGATTATCAATAGAAAAGAATTGAAACCAAGGTTGTCTCAATTACTTAAAATGTTTAAGAACTAAAAAAAATAGTTGCGGAATGGAAAATATATTTATCTTTGCAGTCCGAAAAATAAAAATAAAACAGAAATAGAATGTATTTAACATCAGAAATTAAAAAAGAAATTTTTAAAAAACACGGTAAAGCCGAGACTAATACAGGTTCTTCAGAAGGACAGATTGCTTTGTTCTCTCACCGTATTTCACATTTAACAGGGCATTTACAAACAAACAAAAAAGATTTCGGCACTCAAAAGGCATTAATTGCTTTGGTAGCTAAAAGACGTAGTTTGTTGGATTACTTAAAAAGAAATGATATTGAAAGATATCGTGCAATAGTTAAAACACTCGACTTAAGAAAATAAGTCAATGATTGAATAGCATATTAAAAAGGGCATTCTGCTTAGGTGGGATGCCTTTTTAGTTATATATAGTTCACAAAAGAGGTAAAAGAAACAATAAATTAAAAACAAAAAAAGATGTCACAAATTGGAATTACACACACGTTTAAATTAGCGGATGGCCGCGAAATTACTTTAGAAACAGGAAAACTTGCGAAACAAGCAGATGGTTCTGTAGTAGTAAAAATGGGAGATACGATGTTGCTTGCAACTATAGTATCAAATAAAGATGCAAAAGAAGGAACCGACTTTTTGCCATTATCAGTAGATTATCAGGAGAAATTTGCCTCAGCAGGACGTTTCCCTGGTGGATTCTTCAAAAGAGAAGCTCGTTTATCAGATTACGAAATATTAATAAGCCGTTTGGTTGACCGCGCATTACGCCCTTTGTTTCCAGACGATTATCATTCAGATACACAAGTATTGATTTCCTTAATTTCAGGGGATAAAAACAATATGCCTGACGCATTGGCTTGTTTGGCAATATCAGCAGCTATTACTGTTTCCGATATTCCGTTTAACGGACCCGTTTCCGAAGTAAGAGTAAGCAAACTGGAAGGTAAATTAATTGTAAATCCTACAGTTGCCGAAATGGAAAAATCAACATTAGATATGATTGTCGCTGCAAATGCAAAGGATATTATGATGGTGGAAGGCGAGATGAAAGAAGTTTCGGAAGCTGAGATGTTGGAAGCAATTAAATTTGCACACGAGGCAATTCGTTTACAAATTAATGCTATCAATGATTTCAAAGCGAAGGTAGAAGCAGTAAAAGGCCCAATAGTTAAACGTGAATATAACCACGAAACAAATGACCCGATTTTAAAAGAAAGAGTTTTTAAAGCTACTTATGATAAAGCGTATGCTGTTGCAAAAACACAAAATCCAAATAAAAAAGAACGCGCTGCTGCATTTAAAGCTGTACTTACTGAATTTATAGAATCTATTCCTTCGGAAGAAAAAGGTGAGGGATTTGAAGGATTAGCAAAAAAATATTATCACGAAGTGGAATATGTTGCGGTTCGTACATTTGTATTGGACACAAAAGCTCGTTTGGATGGAAGAAAAACGAACCAAATTAGACCAATATGGAGCGAAGTAGCTTATTTGCCTTCTGCACATGGTTCTGCAATATTTACAAGAGGTGAAACTCAATCATTGACTTCGGTTACATTGGGTACTAAACTAGATTTGCAATCAATTGACAGAGCTTTGTATCAAGGGCAAAACAACTTTATGTTGCACTATAACTTCCCTGCATTTTCTACAGGTGAGGTGAAACCGAATAGAGGTCCGGGAAGACGTGAAATCGGTCATGGTAACTTGGCTGAGCGTGCTTTGAAACAAGTAATTTCCGCAGAGAATCCTTATACTGTTCGTGTGGTTTCTGATATTTTGGAATCAAACGGTTCTTCATCAATGGCTACAGTTTGCGCTGGTACATTGGCTTTGATGGATGCAGGTGTTAAAATCAACAAACCTGTTTCGGGTATTGCAATGGGTATGATTACTGATGATAAAGGCAACTACGCTATATTATCTGATATTTTAGGAGATGAGGATCATTTGGGTGATATGGATTTTAAAGTTACAGGAACAAAAGACGGTATTACTGCCTGTCAGATGGATTTGAAAGTAGATGGTTTGCCTTATGAAGTAATGGCTGAAGCATTGGAACAAGCCAGAGAAGGACGTTTGCATATTTTAGGTGAAATGGCGAAGACGATTACCGAAACCCGTTCGGACTATAAACCACATGCTCCACGAATTGTAAAAATGGTAATTCCTAAAGAATTTATAGGTGCTGTAATAGGACCAGGTGGTAAAATTATTCAGGAAATGCAGCGCGAAACTGGTGCAATCATTGTTATTGAAGAAAAAGATGGTATGGGTCATATTGACATTGTTGCAAATGATAAAGAAAAAATAGATGCAGTATTAGCAAAAATAAAAGGTATTGTAGCTACTCCTGAAGAAGGTGAAGTGTATG
>CAIRRW010000525.1 GCA_903881065.1 uncultured Bacteroidota bacterium | reverse complement strand
CCAAAAAGCACATCTTAATGGTTTTCCTGAAAATCTGTTAAGATTTAGTGAAAATCTTAACAGATGGACTGGTAATCTTAACAGATTTTGTGGAAATCTTTTAAGATTGATGAGTAATCTTAAAAGATTTTTGAATAATCTTAACAGATTGATGAGCAATCTTAACAGATTTGTGAGTAATCTTAAAAGATTTGTGAGCAATCTTAACAGATCTCCAAAAAGGACCTTTTAAAGTTTAAAATGTAAATTTAATGCAGTAGTAATAATAAAATAATCAATTAATAAATGAAGTTGAATTATAATTGATAAAACTGTAGAATTTATTTTCCTATAAATGTCTCGTGATTTATATTGGAATTGCCAATTCCAGTTAATGTCATTTTCCATTCATAAACATTAATAGGGCTAATAGTGGCTAATTGAATAGTCGTTGTTTCTTTCCATGGATATTTGTCAATATGAAAAGTTTTGTGATATACGCCCAATGCACCTTTGGTATAAATGTAATCGTTTAAAATTTCAGCTTCTGCTTCCAACCTAATCCAGCATTCTTCCGAATTACAATTTTCATCATCTAATTAAAAATTATTACCATCAATTGTAATCCAACAATGTCCATTCTGCAATAACCAACCCCCTTCTAAATTCCCATCAACACTCTCAAGGTCTTTTTTACATCCATTAAATAAAACGATAAAAAAAACTATAAATTGTATGGAAACAAATTTGCTTTTCATTGCATTTTATAGTTGAACTATCAACATTAATGGAAGTCTAATAATTTAACAATCTAATTTTCCGAAGATTTATGTTTCTTCAAATCCTTCAATTTTGTTTTGTCAGGATTATACATTGGTTTTTCGGCTTTCACAATTGTAGTAAGAATTTTCTTGTATTTATCAGAATCGTTCAATACTGAAATTGCTTGTGTCAATTCCGGGTCATCTCTCAAGGATGCCTCCAAACGTCCATTCTGAAAATAATACCGAGAAGCAATTTCTTCCTCCAAAAACTGCTTTACCTCAGGTTTGAATCTTACTAAATCATCTTTTTTATTGTGCTTGATTTTAGTTTTTAAAGCATCTATATCGCCGCCGATTGCATCCAGAGTTTTATCATCTTTTGCATCTTTTTTCAAATCATCCAACGCTTTTTCAGTTTTTGATGTATAATCATAATCCTTGGTATTCAAATAGGCTGCAAAATCATCATACTCAGCATCTGTCAACCTGAAATCCTTTACAGGCGGTATAGTTGCATGTGCAACACGATATTTGGTGGCATAATTAAAGATAAGATTTTTTGTTACCAGATTTTGAAGTAAAGTGCTGTACTTTTCAGCTTCCACATTTATATCCGGTGCAATGCCGCCACCATCATATACAATTCGTCCATTTTTAGTTTTGAAAGCGGATATTAATGAATCGGGAACTTTGTCAACGCTTCCATCTTCATTACGATGCGAATAATCCAAAGCCTGAATGCAGCGTCCACTCGGTGTATAATACTTGGCTACTGTAACTTTTAACTGAGCGTTATAACTCAAGGGTCTTGTTTGTTGCACCAAACCTTTTCCGTAAGAACGCTGACCAATAACCACAGCTCTATCCAAATCCTGCAACGAACCCGAAACAATTTCAGAAGCAGAAGCTGAGCCTCTATCTACCAACACGGATATAGGAATATCCAAATCAACTGGAGTATTGTTTGCTTTGTGCACAGCATCCCAATCTTTTACCTTACCTTTTGTACTCACAACAACAGTACCTTTTTCAGCAAAAATATTTACAATATCTATCGCTTCTTTTAACAACCCTCCCGGATTTCCACGCAAGTCAAACACTAATGATTTAAGTTCGGGATTTTTCTTTAGATTTAAAAATGCATCCTTCACTTCATTGGCTGCATTTTCAGTAAAACCAGTAAGTTTGATATAGCCAACAGTTGGCGCAACCATGCCGGAATAAGAAACAGATTTAATTTTTATTTCTTCACGATTAATTGTTTTCTCGATCGGCTTACTTTCACCTTCCCTTTCAAACAATAATTTAATTGCAGAATTCGCCTGTCCTTTCAAATACTTACTAATGTCATCCGATTTTTTTCCTTTAACATCAATATCATTTACCTTTAAAATCTTGTCACCTGCTCTCAAATCTGCTTTCTGTGCAGGAAACCCTTCGTACGGTTCCGAAATAATAACATACTCACCTTCCTGATGAATAAGCGCTCCGATTCCGCCATACTGACCTGTAGTCATGTAACGATAATCTTCAATCTCCGACTCTGGAATGTAATTGGTGTATGGGTCGAGTGACGCAAGCATGTCATCAATTCCCTTTTTCATCAATTCTCCTGGATTTGTTTCATCTACATAATAAATATTTAATTCGCGAAATAATGTTGCAAAAATATCGAGATTCTTTGACACCTCGAAATAGCTGTCAACAAAGCTATAGGAAATAATTGCAGAGCCGCTTATTAAGATTGCAATAATTACTATTTTAAATTTCTTTACCGATTTTTTCATCTTTATATATAGACTTACTTATTTTAATTTGAAAATTATAATCTTTAACTTTTAACTCTTTTATGGTACCGGATCATGTCCATGTCCTCCCCATGGATGACATTTCGAAAATCGTTTAATAGTTAAATAAAACCCCTTGAACAATCCATGTTTTTTAAATGCTTCGATTCCGTATTGTGAACAGGAAGGTTCGAATCTGCAGGAAGGTCCGAGCAAAGGAGAAATGCTGTACTGATATACTTTAATCAGACCAATAAATAAATAACTAAACGGAGTGGTTATAAATTTCATTTAAATCTAAGAGTTAATTCTTTTGACTAACATTATCAAAGCGGATACCAATTTTTCTTCCAACTCTTTACCTTCCATTAATGTCTTGGATGTGTAAACAAACATTACGTTTACTTTTCTTTCCTTCAATTCTTTATATAAAACTTCCTTGTTCTTTCTGTAGGCTTCTCTTGTCAGTCTTTTCAAACGATTCCTGTCAACAGCTCTTTTAAAAATTCTTTTCGGAACACTGATAACTACTCTTACAGGAACCTTGTTTTCAGTGGCTTCTATCCAAATTATCCTAAATGGAAATGAGTTAAATGATTTTCCCTTTGCGACTAATTCATCAATGAAAACTTTGCTGCATAATCGTTCTTCCTTACTGAAAGTTTTCATTATTCGATATAAAAGTAGAATTTATCCTTCAATTGGCATAACATAATTATGATGAATGAGCTAAAATGAGTGAGAATAGCTAATAAAGGTAATTATTTCCCTTTGTTTGCATCAACAATATATTGTTCCAAAGCCATTGTCATTGAAGGAGCTTTTGGTGTGGGAGCAAGTATATCAAGTTTCAATCCTGCTTTCTTAATTGCTTCGGCAGTTGTAGGTCCAAAGCAGGCAATACGAGTATTATTCTGTTTGAATTTGGGAAAATTTTTAAACAAAGATTTTATTCCTGAAGGGCTAAAGAATACCAAAACATCGTAATTAACATCAGCCAAATCCTTCAGATTAGCAGCAACAGTTTTGTACATTACCGCCCTTGTGTATTTTATTTTTTGAAGTTCTAATTTATCCGCTATTTCTTCTTTATGAATGTCGGAACAAGGCAATAGATAAGTTTCATTTTTATGTTTCTTTATCACATCCATTAAAGCGCTAACAGTTTGTTTTCCATAAAATACTTTTCTTTTACGGTACTGAATATATTTCTGAATGTAATAAGCTGTTGACTCGGATATACAGAAGAACTTCATGTCTTCAGGAACTTTTACCCTCATTTCCTTACACATCCGGAAATAATGGTCTATAGAACTTCGGCTGGTAATAATGACAGCTGTATGGTCCAGGATATTAATTTTTTGTTTTCTGAAGTCCAGACCCGAGATGCCATCTATTTGTATAAATGGGCGGAAATCTATTTTTACTTTGCACTTCTTTTCCAGATCAAAATAAGGTGACTTGTCGCCTTCTGGCTTTGGTTGGGTAACGAGTATTGTTTTTACTTTCAATTTATTTTATTTGAATTTGAACAGAAACAAAACTTAGAAATATAATCTGCCATTTTTATTTAATCAGTAAAGTAGCTAATTTATACAAAATAAAAAAGGGTAATATTTCAAGGGCGCAAAGATATAAAAATAAATAGAACGTTGAACCTCTTAAACCATTCATCCAAATAATAAATCCGCGGAATATTCGCGTAGAAATGAATAGGGCTATCATAATTATACCTGCGTAAATGAAAACAGCCTGAGAAACCTGCCTTACGAAAGCAAGGCAAATAACAACCGGAAACATAAACAATCCAAGTGTATT
>CAIRRW010000524.1 GCA_903881065.1 uncultured Bacteroidota bacterium | reverse complement strand
GTGCTTTCTTTTCAACATAAACGTGAAACTTCAAATTAAAACCCAATCGTAATTCCTGATTGGTGAAATGGCTAGTGTCAGGCTGAATGTCTGATGAATAAAGCATTCCGCAGTCCGGTAGTGGAGTAAGTTTTATTAATGTATCTTTTCTAATTATTTTATTTGTTTCGATTAAAAAAGTGTTTCGACTATCAATAGCTGATGAATAGGTGGTTACAGTAGTGTATTGAATTTTTAAAGTAGATAACATAAACCCTATACCTAATATTAAACTTAATGTAATTAATACTTCTGTTTTCTTTTTATCAAACAAATTAGAATATCCTGAATAAAAACAAAGCAGACAAATATAAATAGTTACCAAAAATGAACATAACAGCCAGACTCTTGCTGGACCAGTTTCTACCATTAAATAAGCTACTACAAAGAAGAAGACGAATAAAATGGATGCCAGATAAAGAGTTAGTTTAAGAAAGAATTTCTTGAAAGGAATGATAAATAAATCGGGATTTGTTTCTTTAATCTGCTTTCCAATAAGAATAAAAATTACTGAGAATGCAATAATATATGGTATTTGCGAAGGGAGAATAAGTACTGTTAGTTTCACAAATGACTTGGCGGTGATAAAAAAAGAATAAAAGAACTGGCTTTTGGGCAATAATGTAGCTCTTAAATAATTGCCGGGAGCCACTACTACGATTATGAAAGCAATAGCTAATGACTTATAAAACACAAGCAGCTTTTTGTTTAGAGAAACAGACATAAACTGTCTGAAACTGCCTGAATTTCTATATTGCAGGATTAAAAATACAGTTGCAATCAATCCGAAAATAACGGAATACACTTCGGAACCGCCGCCAACATAGAACATGCAGATAAAAATCTTAAAGTATGTAAACACATTAGTACTTCTTTGAAATAAAAAACCAATTGCCCATACAAACGCTACAATGCTAATCAGGTAATCGTTTAGAGCATTGTACCAAAACCAGCATTCCCCTTTATCGATACTTAAAAAGAAAAGCAAAGCAGCGAAACAGCCACTGGCAAGCCACTTTTGAGAAGACTGAATTATGAATCCCAAATGAAAGGAAATACTTCCCAATGCTTTGTAAACTCCGGAAACAAGCAATAAGAAAGCTGTAAGCGGGACTAGGGAATAATAATTCTGGTTCAGTTGGAAATGATGATACATCACATTGCGTGAGAATTCCGATACAAATCGCCCACACCACTCCATATATTGATTTTTCACTCCCTGTATAATGCCAGTATTATTTACATTCCATATATACCAATAGTCATCAGTGGCAAGGCGGCTAAAGCAGCAAAGCATTATGAATAATGAAACAAACAGTAATAAAATCAGTGTAAGGAATAATGAATAGCGTTTTGTCATCGAATTCCAAAACTAACTAAAATAGTTGAAACAAAGTTAGGGAATACCTGTACCGTTTTACACCTAACTAGAATGAAAAGAATAGTTGAGAAGTGGCGCAACTAAAGAAACCCTTCGAGCGTTACTGCCAAATCATTGAGCAATACTACCCGTTCGGAGTTCAATTTCTTTTGCTCTTCTTTCACTGATTTAATTGCTTCTTTCACTTCGTTTGGGTTGAAAGGGCCTTCCATAGTAGAAATTACGGTGATAGCTTCCAGTGAAACCAGATAATCAGTATCGAGAGCAAGAGCGACGAAAAAGGGGAGGTGCTTGCTGAAATCAATTTCGGATTCCCAGCAGGCAGCAACAAGGATATGTTTGTTTTTTTTTGTTTTCTTTATGGCTGTAATCAACAGGTCGCCGGCTTTTTCCTTCTTTAAAATCAATAAAGTTTCTTCCTTAAAATCTCTGTTTTCCGACAAGGTTAACAACTGTATCAGCGAAGTTATTTTATCGTTGGCTATAGTTAAGTTCGCCTCTTCTTCTTCGGCACCAACTATTTTGGTTACATATTCCTTGTTGTCAAAATACTTTTTGAAATCTTCCATTATTACTGTTTTGAGTTGACAAATGTCGGGATTTTTTTAATTGAGTATTACTTGACGGTAATTGATTCTTTAGCTGAATGATTTTACAATTGGAAACAAAGAGACTAAAAAGCCACATTCTTGATTTTAAATAAAATAAAAAGCGGTACATTTCGGTATCGCCCATTTAATCATATTTTCAGTTTATTTAAAACTTATTAATTATTTGCTATCTGCTGTTTCCTGATGAACTTTATTTAATAATTGAAGGAAAGTATCTGGTTCCTGTGCACCGGAAATAGCGTATTTACGGTTAACAACAAAAAAAGGAACACCGGAAACACCAATATTGTTAGCATCTTCAATATCAGAATGTACTTCGTTTGCATATTTATTACTCTCGAGCATTTCTTTTACTTCTTCACCATTAATACCTAATTGCTCGCCAAGTTGAATTAACGTATCCTTGTCGGCTGTATTTTTGCCATCAGTAAAATAGGATTTAAATAAAAGTTCTTCGGCATTATTCTGTTGTCCGTATTTTTTTGCAAGGTGAGAAAAACGATGAGCATCAAAAGAATTTGCTACTACAGCTTTATCGAAATTGTAAGTTAACCCAACTTTCGCTGCCAGATTAGTTACATAATCGTTCATCTCTTTGGCTTTCTCAATGGTAAAGCCTTTTCTTTCGGCTAGAAACTGATGAATTGTTTTGCTACCATCTGTTTCGATAGTAGGGTCAAGCTGAAAGCTTTTCCACTCTACCTCCATTTCATCTTTATAAGGAAATTGCAGTAATGCGGCTTCAAACTTCCGTTTGCCGATATAACAAAACGGACACATCACATCACTCCAAACTTCAACTTTCATTGCTATTTATCTTCTTTTATCAATTTTAGACCTTTTGTCCATCTCACCATTTGTGTCAACATAGATTCTGCTGCTTTATGAGAGGTTTCATTAGGAGTAAATTCTCCTTTTTCGTTTATCAATTGAGTAAAGAAAGGAAAATTAACGCCCATTGTCATGGGTACAATACTCATAGTTGCCAAGTCAGCTTTCAAACTATTAGCAGCTCTTGTACCTGCGGAAACGCCACCATAACTAACAATACCTGCAGCTTTAAACGCCCATTCCTGAACCAAATATTCAATCGCATTGCGCAACGGAGCTGGATAATTGTAATCGTATTCGGCAGTTACAAATATAAAAGCATCTGCTTCGTCTATTTTAGCACTCCACTTTTTAGTGTGTTCGTGTTCATATTTACGCATCATGGGATGGTTCTGTTCATTCATCATCGGAAGATTTATTTCGCCCAAGTCCAAAATCTCTACATTGAAATTCCCATTTTGTTTTGCTTTTTCAGCAATCCAAGCAGCTACCATCGGTCCTTTTCTGCCGGGACGAACGGTTGATGTTATTATTTTTAAGTTATACATTTTATTTATTTAAATTCTTCCGTAAGTAACAAACAATGCCATAAGCAGGATAACAAGATTGATACCTATTTCCTTAATTTCTTTTTTACTATAATGATAAACCATGGCAAATATCATTATTAAACACAAACCTAATGATGACAACGAAGTAAGTATAGGGAAAATATCCAACAGCATTGGTAGTACCAAACCTAATGCAGCAAGCAATTCGGCCATGCCAACTAGCCTTACGGTATTTAAAGAAAAATCTTTTACCCAAGGTAAGTTGGGTAAAAGATTTTCTTTAGATTGTGTTGATTTTATTATCCCTGCCATCAAAAACATAAGAGCCAGAATTCCCTGTACTATCCAAAGGGCTAAATTCATTATGTTAGTGCTTAGTTTTTTGCAAACTCAGCATTTGCAATAATTGCAATCTCTTCGCTTAACATTGATGCAGGCATTGATGCACCAATACCAAAGTCTGAACGTTTTAAAGTACCAGCTATTTTAAAACCAGCAACAGTTTTTTTGCTCATTGGGTTAGTTCCAATTCTTGCAACTGCATCCAATTCAACTGTTTTAGTAACTCCGTGCATTGTTAAATCTCCAGTAACTTTATACGTATTATCTTTTACTTTTTTGAAAGATTTACTTTTAAAAGTTAAAGTTGCAAATTTTGCTGCATCAAAAAAGTCAGGGCTTTTTAAATGTGTATCGCGTTGTTCATTATCAGTATTAATACTGCTAACGTCAGCTGACATTTCTACTACTGCATCCGAAAAATCTTCTTTAGTAGATGTAATTGTTGCGTCGAAAGATTTGAACCAACCTTCCACATCAGATACCATTAAGTGAGTAATAGTAAATCCTAATTTTGCATGAGCTTTGTCTAGTTTCCATGTTGCGTTTTCTACTGGCTTAAATGCTACTAATGCTACAGCTGCTGCTGCGATAAAAATTAAT
>CAIRRW010000523.1 GCA_903881065.1 uncultured Bacteroidota bacterium | reverse complement strand
TGGCGAGTCTGTCTTCAAACATGCCAATTATTAAGTGGTGTCGTCATCACTACTACCAAATTAATTAATCTACAAACAAATATTAAGAACAGCGGACACTTCGGATACGCGCTGTGTCTGCAATATTCAGTAACCGTTTACACTTCAAACAATAGTACCGTTGATAATAAAATTGTCAAGGGAAATACTCATAAAATATTTTATATTAACTCGTATCTTTAATACGTTTTTACGTTATCACTATATATGAATAAATCAATACCTCTTCTCTGTATATTTATACTTTGTATTACAATTAATACATCAGCACAAAATCTTGTTTCGAATTCGAGTTTTGAAATAGCACGTAAAATACCGGAAGGAAAAGATAATAGTATAAACCGCGCTATCGATTGGATGGCTCCCAAATATGCTTCGGATTACTACTATAAAGGAACAGGAAGACATTCAGGAGTGCCAAAAAATATTTTCGGCAGACAGCAACCGCATTCCGGAAATGCGTATGCAGGTATTTGTACGCGTACCCATTTTCTTGAATATGTGGAGACCAAACTGACTTCAACTTTAATAAAAGACAAAGAGTATTTGGTAGAATTTTATATTAGCAGAGCCGAACGATCGCTTGGTGCAGTAAAAGAGTTTGGTGTTTTATTCACTCCAAAAACTATATATGGTATAACTGATAGAGGCATTGCAGCTATACCTCAAGTTGATTTTATTAATTCGAGAGGATATAGAAATAAAAGAAAATGGACAAAATTATCAGCAGTTTACAAAGCAAAAGGGAATGAATCTGTACTTATTATCGGTCATTTTAATTACAAACCGAATGATGATAAACGCAGAATTCTCTGCCATTATTATATAGATGATGTATCGGTAACACCAATAGAAACAAAAAATGATTCAACTGAAATTGTTAAAACTGAAGATACAATGCCAAAACTATTTTCTCCCAAACTTGGAGAAACAGTCGCACTTAAAAATATTTTCTTCTCCACCAATAAAAGCGAATTGCTGCCTCAGTCATTTTTAGAATTAGATTTATTAGTGACTTATTTAATTGAAGCACCTGAAACATCCATTAAAATTAACGGACATACCGACAATACAGGCAATGAATTGCTCAACAAAACCCTGTCGGAAGGAAGAGCAAAAGCCGTGGCAGACTATTTGACATTGAACGGAATTGAAAAATCACGTATAAATTATTTTGGTTATGGAAGCTCAAAACCAATTGCATCAAATAAATCGGATGAAGGAAAACAATTAAACCGACGAGTCGAATTTATTATAAACAAAAGATAATTAAATTCTCCCTCGCCGCCGCAAGTGTTTGAACAGGCTCGATGTGTCTTCACTCATTCCGATAATAAAGTAAGTGTCCTTACCATTACTTCCAAATTTATTAAACCATAAACCAAAACGATGAACTGCGCGGTTGCTCCTCCCTCCTATTTCCAAGAAAAAGGAGGCTAGAAAGGAAGGAGAAAAACATTACCTACCTACAACATTTTATAGAGCGATTTCTCACTTCGTATCGAAATGACAGGTTGTTTCCTTCCCTTCTTTCTCCCTTACTAAATATGTCATCCAGAGCCCTTCCTTTGTCTGGATAAACTCCATGAAGAATCTCATTTATTCATTTTCTTGTATTTGTTTTGTTTCCAATATTCAATACCTATGGAATTATTAAATGTGATGAAATGGATATTGGAAGAATGTGAAGCAAAACAACGTAGTGTAACATTAAGTGACATAAAGTGATATTAACCGATATAGTTTTACAAAAAGCAAAAGTGAACAAACAATAACCTAAAATGTTTCACATATAAATCATTTTTTATTTCTTTTAACAGCAGTTTATTCATTCTGTAATACTTCCTTCAAGTACCTTTGTAATCGAAAATTGTGTACAAAAAATTAAATGCAGTCAACAGAAAAAATAATTGAAATAAAACATCTTGTAAAACATTATGGCAAGTTTAAAGCAGTGGAAGATGTTTCGTTTGATGTATATCGAGGAGATGTATTTGGCTTTCTGGGTCCTAATGGTTCGGGCAAAAGCACTACGATCCGCACCATGCTCTCGCTTATACAGCCAACCAGCGGCGAAATACGTTTGTTTGGAAAAGACCTGCTTACCAACAGAAATTATATATTAAGTAAAATAGGCTGTATTGTCGAAAAGCCTGACTTTTATAAATACCTGTCGGCAGAAAAGAATCTGGAATTATTTGGACGTATTTCGGGAGTATCCATCACCAGGAGCAGAATACATGAAATGATTGAGTTTGTAGGCCTCAAAGGACGGGAGAAAGATAAACTTGGCGGGTTTTCGCATGGTATGAAACAACGGCTTGGAATAGCGCAGACATTGCTGCACGACCCGGATTTAATAATACTTGATGAACCTACTACCGGCCTTGATCCACAGGGAATTATTGACATCAGGAATTTGATACTTCAATTAAAAAACGAACGCAACAAAACCGTTTTGCTGTCGTCGCACATACTGTCGGAAATAGAATTAATAGCCAACCGGATGGTAATTATTAATAAAGGAAAAACAATTATTCAAGGTAGCGTTTCGGAATTATTAAATGCGCAGGAACTTATAGTTTCCATTAAAGTGGATGATACAGGAAAAGCATGCAAGTTGATAGAAACAGCTTCCTTTAAAGCAGCCATAGAAAGTATAGAGAATAATTTTGTGCAGCTTACTATTACTCAGGAAATGATACCGGCCATCAACAAATTATTGTGCGATAATGGAGTACAAGTGTTTTCGATAGAAGTGAAACGGAAACTGGAAGATTACTTTTTAAAACTTATTAATAACTGATGTTCTGGAAAAGTACGTATAACGAATTTATAAAGATAGCTGCCAAACCTCGCAGTTATATTGGCATTGGTGCTATTACGCTGCTGGTAGGGATTATTTTGTTTGCCATGAAAATGGATGGCAAAATGTATATTTCCTTTATTACGGCTCCTTTTGAGCAATCTCTTTCCTTTGAAGGGAATGTACTGAATGGAAATTTAATGGCATTTATTATCCTGAACATGCTGATAATACACGTTCCGCTGCTGGTAGCGCTTGTTACCGGCGATTTAGTTTCGGGTGAAGGAGCTATGGGTACGATACGTTTGCTGCTTACCAAGCCTATTTCACGAACACAAATACTACTTTCGAAATATATTGCTGGCTGTGCTTATACGCTGGTGATACTGCTGTGGATGGGAGTGATGGCTTTATTTATAGGCAAAATGCTTTTCGGCTCAGGCGATTTGATGGTATTAAAAAGTGATGGACTTATCATTCTTCAGCAGGGCGACCTCGGCTGGCGATTCTTCTATGGATTTCTGGTCGCTTTCCTTTCGTTGATTACTGTTGCTACGTTGTCATTGACATTATCCTGCTTCTCCGAAAATTCAATAGGGCCAATTGTTTCCACAATGGCAATAATTATTTTGTTCACCATAATCGGTACGCTTGATGTGCCTGTATTTGATTCTGTACGTCCATTATTATTTACTACTCACATGGCTGCATGGCGTAGTTTTTTTGAAGACCCATTGCCGGTAAATCAAATTATAAATTCAATTATTGTGCTGGTAGTGCATATTGTTGGGCTGCTGGCTATTGCTATTTATAAATTTAACAGGAAAGATATTTTATCATAATATGAAATACAAATTCAGTTTATCTTTTATTATCATGCCGATAGCATTGCTTATTATACAATCTGCTGTTGCTCAAACGCCCAATCAACTGCTTAATGGAGTGTATAAAAAAGTGATGACCGCGAAGGATTATACCGTAGATGCCAACATAAAAGTGGATTTGCCCTTTATTAAAATGTTGCCGATTAATGCAAAAATATATTTCAAACAAAAAGATAAATTTAAGGTAGAGTCGAAAAGCATTGCTATTGTTCCTCGTCAGGGATTCGATCAGTTTACAAAAATGTTGAATGATACTACTTCTTTTACTGCCATCATCTCAGGGAAAGAATTGATTGGCCAAACCGAAGCTATAATTATCAATATTATTCCATCAGCAGACACAAGTGATTTGATACTCGGAAAACTCTGGCTGAACAAAAAGGAAAGCATAATTGTAAAATCGCAACTTACCACCAAATCCAACGGAACAATACTTACTGAATATACATATGGCAATCAGTTGAACTATGGACTGCCGGATTTAATGGTATTTACTGTGGATATTAAAAAGTTTAAGATTCCTAAAAGTGTTTCTGCTGACATTAATAATGCAAAAGTGACGGAAGAGGAAAAGAAAAAGAACGAGAAGAAAGGAAAAATATATATCTCCCTGAACAACTATAGCATTAATAAAGGCATATCTGACGATGTGTTTAAGAAGTAAATCTCGTTTTACATAAGGATATTGCCTTTCTATTTAGTCAAACGACCTCAAAATAAAAATGCTTCGTTCATCAAACGAAGCATAATTCCAATTTTAATTCATTATAAAATATAACTCTACTTATTCATAATAATAAAGTTAAAAAAAATATTTGCGAAGTTCAGTTTGGAAAATGGTCGGAAGTTGAAAAGCAAAAATTGATAATCAGTTGAGCATAGTGTTCATCAGCTA
>CAIRRW010000522.1 GCA_903881065.1 uncultured Bacteroidota bacterium | reverse complement strand
CTATACACATCTTCAAACGAATTGTATAATGGTACAGGCGCACAGCGTATAACATTCGGTTCTCGCCAATCGGAAATAACACCTGCTTCAGTTAATTTATTAAACAAATCTTTTCCTCTTCCGTGAGCTACAATCGATAGTTGACAACCTCTTTGAGATTTATCTCTCGGAGTAATTATCTCCAGCTTTTGTTCCAATGATTTATTTATATCATCAATAATAAACTCAAGATATCCTGTCAGAAGTTCCGCTTTTGCAACCAAAGCATCTATTCCCACTTCATCAAAAATATCTACAGAAGCTTTGTGAGCCGCCATTGAAAGCACAGGTGCATTGCTCATTTGCCAGGCTTCGGCAGAAGGGATAGGAACAAAATCCTTATCCATTTTAAAACGGGTTCCTTTGTCATGTCCCCACCAGCCCGCAAAGCGAGGAATATCTTTATCGGTTACATGTCGTTCATTAATATAAACTCCCGAAACTCCACCAGGTCCGGAGTTTAAATATTTATACGAACACCAGCACGCAAAATCAACATTCCAGTTATGCAGTTCCATTTTTAAATTACCAGCTGCATGTGCCAAATCAAATCCTACAAATGCTCCAACCTTATGCCCGGCCTCTGTTATAGCCTTCATGTTAAACACTTGTCCGTTGTAATAATTTACGCCTCCAAACAAAATCAATGCTACTGAATCTTTATTTTTATCTATAGTAGCAATTATATCTTCATGACGAATACTGTGTTCTCCTTCTCGCGGCGCTACTTCTATAATTGCATCTTCTGGATTATATCCATGAAACTTTACCTGACTTTGCATTGCATATTGATCAGATGGAAATGCTTTTGCTTCACAAATTATTTTGAATCGCTTTTCAGTAGGGCGGTAGAAACTTACCATAAGCAGATGTAAATTCACTGTAAGCTGATTCATAACAACAATTTCAGTTGGTAACGCCCCAACTATTTTTGCAACAGGTTCAGCAAATTGTTCATGATAAGTAAGCCATTTATTACGAGCATGAAAATGTCCTTCAACTCCAAATGTTGCCCAGTCTTCCAATTCGTTCAACACATAATCCTGCGTGGTAACAGGCTGCAAACCCAATGAATTACCTGTAAAGTAAATAGTTTTTTTGCCATGCATCATCGGGAAATAAAACTTATCACGATAGCCTTTCAAGCTATCTTTCTCATCCATTTCTCTTGCAAACGTTTCTGTATTCTGATAATTCATTTCTGTATTTTTCTAATTAGGAAAACAAAAATAGTTTAATTATTGAAACATCGTTAGTCTTAATCTGCTCTGCTAAATTTTAGTAGTTTTACGACCTGTGAATATTACTTTATCAAACATCGGCAAACGCTATAATTACGAATGGATATTTCGTAAAGTAGATTATGAATTCGCCAGCGAAAACAATTACGTTATTCTTGGAGCCAATGGTTCGGGGAAATCAACATTGTTACAGGTAATTGCAGGTAATTTAATTCCTTCGGAAGGCAAAATAGAATATAAAAATGCCGAATTAAAAACTATAGAAGAAGAAAATATTTTCAAATATCTCAGTTTTGCCGCTCCTTATCTCGAATTATACGAAGAGTTTACATTTATTGAATCCATAGAGTTTCAAGCAAAGTTCAAACCTTTTTATAATGGCTTAGCTACAAAGCAAATTATTGAGATTACTGAACTTGACAAAGCGAAGAAAAAACAATTGAAATATTATTCCTCGGGGATGAAACAGCGTGTTCGATTGGCTTTAGCTGTATTGTGCAATTCTCCTTTGCTGCTTCTTGATGAGCCAACATCCAATCTTGATAAAAAAGCAATAGACTGGTATCAGCGATTGGTGAATGATTATTCCAAGAACCGGTTAATTATTGTGGCTTCAAACCAAATTGAATATGAGTATCCGTTTTGCAATAAGGAGATTCTAGTAGAGGATTATAAATAAGTCCCGCTGATATTACAGTTAAACTTCTGCTAATCTATCACCACAAATCGCTGTGAAGTAGATTTACCATCAATAATTAAAGTAACGAAATATACTCCCGCCTTCAATTTATCGGCATCACTATTAATCGTGTAACTATATTTTCCTTCCTGCTGTCGCGTATTTACAATAGATTTTATGAGATTACCCAACACATCATATACTTTCAGATTCACGTCTGCATCCTTCGTAGTTGTATATTCTATTATAGTATTACCTTTAGTCGGATTCGGGTAAATACCGAATTTGTTTTCCATTGCTGTTTCTGGATTACTTATTCCCACCCCAGCGTTCGGCACAATACGTATCAATGCCGAATCCACTATATAATCAAGATAAAGGAATGTTTCATTTGTTGGTGTTACGCTGAATGTATAAGACGAATCCCTGCCAAGCCCTGGTATATCAACATATATCACATAGCTACCAGTATCAACATTGGTGAAATAATAATATCCACCATGATCGGCAGAAGTAAGCGGGGACGTAGTTGTGCTTGTAACCATTTGCCCTCCGGGATTATGCCCTATTTTTATATCAATGCCAGGAACAGGATCGCCAATATTCTTTGCTCCGAATCCAACACCCTCTACTACTCTTCCCCGAAGGTAACCTGCACCATGAGCAACCGCAGCAGGTTCTACCATAGTAATATCCAATGTATCTGTTGTACTGCAATTATGAAGTACATGAGTAGCCAATGTCCATAAGTACGAATTACCATAATACGTAGGCACTAATGAAGGATAAATAGTTGTGTCCGCAAATACTTTTATCAGATATTCGCTATGATAAACTCCTGCAAAATGGTACATACCTGTTGTAGAATTTACCACCACGCTATCCACTAGTACGAAGTGGGTTAAATGACTCACATAATGATATAGCTTGGCAGAAGCATGCAACACTGGGCCTCCTGAATAAGTAATGTGTCCATAAATATCTGTTAGTGGTATCGTTCCTAATGAAGTTGAAGCATTGGTAACGCACCCATTTATATCTTTGGCTGTTACAGAAACGTCACCGGCCAATACTGCTGGAACAGAAAGAACAGGTGTTGTGTATGTATTTGTTCCGTTGTACCATAAATATGTAAACGGCGCTGTTCCTCCACTTATTGTATCTACAAATGTTACTGTATCACCGTAGCAAACAATTTGCCCAGATGTGGCAATCGATGTAGGACTTGGATTTACAGTAAGTGTAGTAGATGAACTATCAACACAAGAATGAGTGAACCCTATAAGTAAAACATTCTGAGTACCTACAGCTAATGAAGTATAAGAAAAGGATACATCTGATAAAGAAAAACTTCCACTTACAAACCAATGTGTACTATCAGTTACAGTTCCAGTATTGGTATAATTAACACTATTATTCAGGCAAACACTTGATGAAACAGGACTTATCTGTGGGTGTGGAACAGTAACAGTTACTGACGATGAGTTGCTACAACCAAAAGCATTAGTACAACTTACTGTATAAGTGGTAGTAGCTACCGGAGTAGAAATTACTGTATTTCCTGTTGCAGTATTCAATCCTGTAATAGGTAACCAACTGTAAACTGGAGGTAATATAAATTGACTGCCGATAGTCGAACCTCCTTTTAAAGTATCATTTAAACCATTAACACTATGGTCGTGCGCTATATTGCCAGTACCTTCATTGCATAAATAATTAGCAACCAATCCTGGTGAATTACCTGCAATAGTTGAATCCTTATAAAGTGCAATATCTGCATCATTACGTGCATAATTCCAAATGCGTATATCACGCATCAATCCATTAAAAGGGGAGGATGTAGTAATTGGATTATAATTATAGGAAGCAGCTCCAAAGTTATATCCCTGGGAGTACCCATAATTCCATGGTGCAATTCGAGTACCAGAAGTGGAGACAACGGGTGACGCACCATTTAGTACCCCATCTAATTTTAGTAATGATTTATCGTATCTCAATGCTACATGATTCCACGTTCCAAATGTAACTGTGCCGATGGTATCAACCGGCAATCCCTGAACTCTTCCATATAAAACACCTGCAGACGAAATCTCCAATTGGTTGTCATAAAATAAATATCCAGTCGAGTCTTCCTCCACAACCAGTACTCCTTGATCATTCGCTTTAAACCACATTTCAATTGTCATGGATTCATCCACATTATTCATTAAAGCAGTATAATCTCTACTTTTGAGGTACGCATTATCAGCCATAAGATCCAAAGCCGGTTTATCAATTAATGAATCATGTGCATTGAGTGTAACCGCATTGCCATGACATATTGTAGTGTCAGGAGTTAAAACAGGAGCATTGGGTAAAGCAACAAGATTTATATTTACTGTATCTGAACTATAACATCCGCTTGCATTACACACTGAAACATAGTAAGGATTACTGCCCGGATTAGATGCAATAACAGTCTGAGTAGTATCTTCCGAACACCATAAATAAGATGTAAATCCAGTACCGGCGTCAAGTGTAACAGTATTATTACTGCAAAGGATTTGATCCGCACCAAGATTTACTTTTGGAGTTTGTGAACCAAGGCAATATCTCCAGATCTGCCCACCATCACTATTTAGAGATTTATAACCCGAAGAAGGATTATAGTTGTCTCCATAATAAAGGTTGTTTTTAAAAATAGCAAAGTTTCCTTCATTGCCACTTTCATTTTCTAAACCAAATCCATTTGCGTTCGAATATGTAAATGTTAAACCATCACTGCTTTTCATTATTGCTCCATGAGTTCCGAAAATATTTCCTGAAAGCGCAACCCATAATTGTCCGTTTGCAACAGTAAAGTTTGTTATTCCAGTGTAACTAGGAAACGAGGTAACAAATGTAAAAGCAGTATCATTATTAGTTCGCCAAATAGCAGGCACTCCTGATGTATCTGCCGCAACATATAAGTAACCGCCATAGGATATCATTGCAGAAATATTACTGATGTTCGCCGTATGAAAATTACTATCAGCTACCCATGTATTACCATCATTTGAATAATATATGAGTGCAGATAAATCATTTGTTCCCAAATACAATTTACTATTATGAGTACAATAAGTATAAATATATATGTTGGACTGAGCAACATTAAAATCCAAAGGAGATGTCCAAGCACTAGTATAATGCGAAGGATCGTTACTATCATAAGCTGATTTATATAAAGTACTTCCTGCATAATTATTTACAACCACATACATCGAATCTGTTGTCCCGCTTCCACTAAAAGGAATTACGAACGGAATAGTGTTAGAGTATGAAGTAAAATAAGGAGTCCAATTTGTTCCATCCGGAGTGCGATACACAACTGACATGGAATACGTTTCCGCTGCCGAAACATACATATTGCCGCCGCCTTGAGTAGTAGTAACCAAAGATGTTGCAGAATTGTAATTGGCAAATACATTTGACCATGTATTTGCATTACCTGTAGCACTCCTGTATATATTACCATTGTTAGTACCTGTGGCAGCATACAACATTCCGTTAAAAACACACATCGAGGCTATAGAATAATTTTGGGAGAGACCAAAGCCATCTTCAACAACATTTGCCCAGCTATCCTGGGCTTGTGTGTATGTATGCAATAATATAACTGCAATAAGAGAGAGTAGTATCTTTTTCATAGGGTTTATATTTATGCTTGCGAAATTAAGATAATTATTGATTTTCAGGAAATAAATATTTTTTTAAGACGATAAAAAATAATTAAAAGCATATGTCTTTATAAAATATGAAATCATAGCAGGTATTTTTGAATCCTTGGTGTAGGATTTTACTCACTCAAGGTCAAAGAATGCCTTTGCGATGTTATAAAAAACACTCGCGATGTTATAAATAACCCACGCGATGTCGTAAAAAACGGATACTATGCTGTAAAAAACACTTGCGATGTTGTAAAAAATGCTCGCGATGTCGTAAAAAGCACTCCTTTATTTTGAAAAGCCTCCTTCTCAAAAACAATATGCCCTTTTTATGCCCGACTTTGAACGTTCTCCCTACAAAACATCTTTTCCCAATTCTAAAGCCAAATTACAATCATGAGCGTTTCTCAAAATCTTCTCCTTTATCATCTTTCCTAATTCTATTTCAACCATCAATTTGTTATCTATTCTCAATTGGTAATTCCCTCAACTAATAAATCATTTTACGAATGGTATTTATATAAAATCTAACTTTAAAATAAATAATACTTTGTGCTTTGGATTTTAGTACTTTTATGCGGATTAAAAATTTGTACTTCCTAAATGACAACCGAAGAAAAACCTTTCTTTGAAAAATTAAAACACTGGCTGAGAAATTCCATTACAGTGAAATTATTTTCCATTGGGATAATTATTTTACTATTGCTTATTCCTGCTTTTATGATCGAAAGCGTGATAAGGGAACGTCAATACACAAGTGAAAGTGCAATTACTGAAGTAGGCTCTAAATGGGGACTTGAACAAACAATAACAGGGCCTGTTATTACAATACCTTATAATACGGTTATAAAGGACGAAAAAAATAACCTGATTACTGTTACTCAATATGCTCATTTTCTTCCTGAAAAATTAAATGTTAAAGGGACAGCTTCTGCAGAAAATCGCCATAGAGGCATTTATGAAGTGGTAGTATATAAATCCAAATTAAATTTCAGTGGTACTTTTTTCCTGCCTAAAATGGAAGAATTGAATATTGATTCTCGTAATATTCTTTGGAATGATGCCTTTGTTGAAATAGGGATTTCGGATATGAAAGGCATCAATGATAATATTGAATTGAAAATGAATGATGCCAAATACCTATTCAATCCTGGCATTGCGAGTGCAGACATTGCGGCTTCTGGTGTCAGTACAAAAATAAAACTGACGGATTCATCAAGACAATTCACTTTTAATTTTGATTTGAATTTGAATGGAAGTAAGATGCTTTATTTTGTTCCGTTGGGAAAAGAAAACAATATTGAACTTTCGTCTTCTTATCCTACTCCGAGCTTTGATGGCAGCTTTATTCCTGATACACGAGAAGTAAATGATAAAGGATTTAATGCGAAATGGAAAGTATTACATCTTAACCGTAACTATCCGCAGCAATGGACTTCAAATAGTTTTAACGTGGCATCGTCTGCTTTCGGAGTTAATTTTTTGGTGGCAGTGGACCATTATTTAAAAGCTACGCGTGCTGCAAAGTATGCTATTTTAATAATTGCGCTCACGTTTATGGGATTCTTTTTTGTTGAAATAATAAATAAAACAAGAATTCATCCTTTTCAATATATCCTTGTAGGGCTTGCCATTTGTATATTCTACGCATTGCTTCTTGCTTTTTCCGAGCACATCGGATTTAACAATGCGTATATTCTTTCTTCCGTTTTAGTACTTGGCGCGATTGCTTATTATTCGAAATATATGTTTCAGAATACAAGAACAACAATGCTGCTTACATCAGTACTTGTTATTATTTATGGATTTATTTATGTGATTATCCAACTGGAAGATTATGCACTATTGATGGGCAGCATTGGCTTGTTTATTGTGCTTTTAGTAACAATGCATTTATCAAGAAAAATTAAATTTTATAACGATTAACTTAAATAACTTATGAGCACATCAACAAAAGGAGGAGAATTCCTTATTAAAGAAACAGAAGCAAAAGACGTTTTTATTCCCGAAGAATGGAACGAAGAACAACAAATGATTGCACAAACGTGTCATGATTTTTTGGAACAAAATGTATGGAACAGTCTTGACCGCATTGATTTGCAGGAAGAAGGACTTATGCCTGGATTATTAAACAAAGCAGGTGAATTAGGCCTTCTGGGTGTTTCGGTGCCGGAAGAATACGGAGGATTTGGAAAAGATTTTACTACTTCAATGTTGGTAACAGAAATTCTAGGTGCCGGGCATTCCTTTGCTGTGGCTGTATCTGCACATACAGGAATTGGAACGTTGCCTATTTTATATTACGGTAATGCAGAACAAAAGGCAAAATACATTCCTAAATTGGCAAGTGGTGAGTGGAAAGCTTGCTATTGTTTGACAGAACCAAGTTCTGGGTCGGATGCTAATTCTGGAAAAACAAAAGCAACTTTAACTCCTGATGGCAAACATTATATATTGAACGGACAAAAGATGTGGATTACAAATGGCGGTTTTGCTGATATTTTCACAGTGTTTGCAAAAATTGATGATGATGCAAATCTTTCAGCATTTATTGTTGAGAAATCTTTTGGAGGAATTTCATTGAATCCTGAAGAACATAAAATGGGAATTAAAGGAAGTTCTACACGTCAGGTATTTTTTAATGATTGTAAAGTTCCTGTAGAAAATCTTTTATCAGAAAGACAAAATGGATTTAAAATAGCAGTAAACATTTTAAATCTTGGCCGTATAAAACTTGCCGGTGCAGCAATTGGTGGAAGTAAAGTAACAGTTACAAAGGCAGTAGAATACGCAAATGAACGTCAGCAATTTGGAAGACCTATTTCTAAATACGGTGCCATTCGTTATAAACTGGCAGAGCAGGCAGTTCGTATTTATGCCAGTGAAGCTGCTATTTATAGAGCAAGTCAGAATGTGGAAGATGCTACAAATGCTTTAATTGCAGGTGGTATGGATGTGGCTAAGGCAAAATTAAAAGGTGTTGAACAATTTGCTGTGGAAGCTGCTATTGTGAAAGTACATGGTTCGGAAGTGCTGGATTATGTGGTGGATGAAGGCGTACAGATTTATGGTGGAATGGGATACAGCGCCGAAGCGCCTATGGATAGAGCGTATCGTGATGCACGTATCAACAGAATATTTGAAGGAACGAATGAAATAAATCGTATGCTTATAATGGATATGATGTTGAAACGTGCTATGAAAGGGGAGTTGGACTTGATGGGACCTGCACAGCAAGTAGCAGCAGAACTATTGAGTATTCCAAGTTTTGAATCTCCTGATGAAACACTTTTTGCAAAAGAGAAAGGTTATATTGCTAATTTTAAAAAAGCAATATTAATGGTAGCTGGTGCTGCAGTGCAAAAACTAATGCAGCAGTTGGCTAAGGAACAAGAGGTATTGATGAGCGTGGCTGACATGATGATTGAATTGTATGTGAGTGAATCTGTATTATTACGTGTGGAGAAATTAGTGAGTTTGCGCGGTGAAGAAGCCTGCAAGGAACAGATTGCGATGGCACGGATATATCTTAATGATGCGGCTGATAACATTCACAAATCAGGTAAGGAGTCAATTAATTATTTTGCAAGCGGTGATGAACAACGTGTGATGCTGACCGGATTAAAACGATTTACAAAGGTTGATGCGTTTAATTCTGTTGAAGCGCGAAGATTGGTTTCTGCAAAATTGATTGCTGAAAATAAATATTGTTTCTAGAAACAATTCTACTGAGTCCCTTCTCCAAAAGAGAAGGGATTTTTTTATAATGGATATTCATAAAGCATATTATTATTCTCCTATTGGAACCATTGCAATTACAGGAAATGAGGAAGGAATTGCCACTCTTTATTTTGTTGATTCAATAAAAAAAACTTCCGCAAATATTCATCCATCACTAAAAGATTGTATTCAACAGCTGGATGAATATTTCAGCAGCAGTCGTAAGGAATTTGATTTGAAATTAAATCCCGAAGGAACTGAATTCAGGAAACGTGTGTGGGGTTATCTTATTAAAATTCCTTATGGCAAAACAAAGTCTTATTTAGATATTGCAAAACAAATGGGTGATGCAAATGCGAACCGTGCTGTGGGAAATGCGAATGCCAAGAACCCTATTTCTATTATTGTTCCCTGCCATCGGGTGATTGGTAATTCGGGCGACCTTGTTGGATATGGCGGTGGTTTGTGGCGTAAAGAATGGTTGCTAAATCATGAGAATAGTGTTGTGTTTGGTAAACAGACTGCGTTGTTTTGAATGGTGATTTCGATTGTTAAAACTTCTTTTAATTTGATTTAAACGACGTTTCTGTTATTTCAGTTAAAATATCCTTTTCTAAAAAGCGTTACAGATGACTTTTCATTTTAAATTTTCCAAATACATTCTAAATTAAATTAGAAGCCTTAGAATGTGTTTATGTGAGTTTTGAGGGAAAAGTGAGCGTATTTGTGTCTCATGTGCACATACTTCAATCTCAAGTGACCGCACTTGAGTCTCATGTGCGCATACTTTAGTCTCAAGAGAGCACATTTCAGTCTCAAGAGAGCATACTTTTTCTTAAACAATACTTTTGGGAAATTTAATTACGCCGCCACCAAATATTTTTTTTGTTGATAACTATCTTTTAATAAACTCAAATGATAGCATCAAATCTTTTGGGTGACATACCTTTACACCGCAATTAATTATGATTGCCCAATAAATTAAATAAAATGACAGCATTAGCATCACATGTTTCAAGAGATTACAGAGCAGCGACTCCTGCATCACAAAAATCAATGGGCGACGATATCATAAAAGGTATCAGCGAAAATCCACTCGTATTCACAATTTTGGATATGCCGATTATTCCTGATTATCAAAAAATAAACGAACGGTATGGTGTATTAATTACTGCCGCCGAAGGCAAAGATACCAATGATATTAATGCCAGAAATACTTACAGAGACGAAACCTGGATGCCTGCAACAGACGGCTTTGCAAACAATGTGGATACTACTTCTAAAGGACTAAAAGCAACGGTAGAGCTTTCCGGATTCCAAAGCACAAGCGACGAAAGAGTAAGTAAATCAAAACCCGAAAAAATGCTGATTGACGCTACCGGCGGTGCTTCCGGCTCTGGACTTGTAAATGTGGCTTGCAAAACAAAGTTGGATGCTGATGCCTGTATGTTTATGGCAATAACAGCAGGAAACTGCAAAATGACTCAAAAAGGAAACCAGATAACATTTACTTTTACTGATAAAGATGGCAACATTGTCGGGCAATTGGAACAGATATTAACCACCACCAAAAATGGTGAAATGTATATGGAAAGAGGCGTGGAAACAGATATACAATCAATAGCGGTAAACGCCGCAGGTTGCAGCCCTATTTCAAACAAAGCAAATGTTATAGTACCGTAAATTAAAATTATAATATCTAAATTATAATTGAGGGGCAGAAATATTTCTGCCTCTTTTTTATTTGTAGTAACGTTGTTTAAAATCACATCTAATCATAAAAATCAGCATAACCAACATTCCATTCTTCATTAAAATCTATCTTTGCGCCCCTTATGCAATCATTATTATCACCAAATTATTTAACTAACTACCGCCGCACACTGCTGTTGGCGTATCCTGTAGTGTTAAGTCAGTTGGGACATATAATGGTGGGCGTGGTGGATACCGCAATGGTAGGACAAATTGGTACGGTGCCGCAAGCTGCGGTAGCATTATCAAATAGTTTATACACATTGGTACTGGTGTTTGGCCTGGGTGTTTCGTATGGCGTAACTCCGCTGGTAGCGGCTGCTGATAGCTCCAAGCACTTTGCAGAAAACGCAAAACTATTGAAACACGGCGTTGTAATAAATACGGTGTTGGGTATTTTACTTTTTGTTTTATTGTATTTTATATCTCCGGTTCTTAATTTATTTAATCAGAAAAAAGAAGTGGTGGACATGGCAATTCCATTCCTTAATGTGATGATGCTCGGCATGATTCCGCTTTGTATTTTCTCAGGATTTAAACAATTTACAGAAGGACTGTCGTTTACCAAAATAGCTATGGTTATTACAATTGGTGCAAATCTTATAAATGTATTATTAAATTACTTATTGATTTTCGGACATTGGGGATTGCCTAAAATGGGATTGATGGGAGCATGCTGGGCAACGTTTATATCGCGCGTGGTAATGGCAATAGGAATGTTTTTATATGTTTATTTCAACAAAAATTTTAAAGTTTATTGGAAGGGATTCAACAAAATAAAAATTACAAAAGCGCTTACAAAAAAGATATTAGGAATAGGTGTTCCTTCGGGGTTGCAATGGGTATTTGAAGTAGGTGCATTTTCTTTTGCAGTAATAATGATAGGCTGGATAAGCGCCACAGCACAGGCTGCACATCAGGTAGCACTTAGCATAGCAGCCACCACGTATATGATGGCAAGCGGATTATCAGCAGCTGCATCGGTAAGAGTAGGAAATGAATTGGGATTGAAAAACAGAGAAGGTGTGAGAACAGCCGGTTTCAGTGCATTTATAATAGTGCTGGTGTTTATGAGTTTAATGGCAACGTGCTTTATTTTATTTCGAAATTATCTTCCGTTATTATTTAATAAT
>CAIRRW010000521.1 GCA_903881065.1 uncultured Bacteroidota bacterium | reverse complement strand
TGGTGAAACAAACGTGCGATGGAATTAATTTTCTGATGAAGAAAAATAAGATAACGGTTTTCACCGGTCATGGTTCATTTGTAAATGCCAATACCATTGAAATTGCAGCTGCCGATGGAAAGAAGACACAGATAGAAAGTGCAAAGACAATTATTGCTACCGGTTCCAAACCAGCTTCATTACCGGGAATTACTATTGATAAAAAAAGAATTATTTCTTCTACCGAAGCTCTTGAATTAACAGAGGTTCCGAAACATCTGATAATAATTGGCGGAGGTGTAATCGGCCTGGAATTAGGTTCTGTTTATGCGCGACTTGGTGCTAAAGTTTCTGTGGTGGAATTTACTACGGGCATTATAAGTACTATGGATGGCTCATTAGGAAAGGAATTGCAAAGGAGTTTGAAGAAACTTGGATTCGAATTTTATTTGAGTCATAAAGTTACGGGAGTAACTTCAAAAGGAAAAGAAGTAACTGTAACTGCTGATAATGCTAAAGGTGAAAAGGTAGAATTTAAAGGAGATTATTGTTTGGTTTCGGTAGGAAGAAAACCTTATACTGACAATCTAGGGTTGGATAAAGCCGGTGTAAAGCTTGATAACAGAGGGCGAATAGAAACCGATGATCATTTGCTGACAAATGTAAAAGGCATTTTTGCAATAGGTGATGTGGTTAAAGGTGCAATGCTGGCTCATAAAGCAGAGGAGGAAGGAGTATTTGTGGCGGAGACAATGATGGGACAAAAACCTCATATTAATTATAATTTAATTCCGGGAGTTGTTTATACATGGCCTGAAGTAGCTGCTGTAGGCTACACTGAAGAACAATTGAAAGAGCAAGGGAAAAAATACAAAGTGGGAAACTTTCCTTTCAAGGCAAGCGGAAGAGCAAGGGCATCAATGGATACAGATGGCTTTGTGAAAGTACTCGCTGATGAAACAACAGATGAAATATTGGGTGTACACATGATTGGGCCGCGTGCTGCAGACATGATTGCTGAAGCAGTGGTAGCAATGGAATATCGTGCAAGTGCTGAAGATATTTCAAGAATGAGTCATGCACATCCAACGTTTACAGAAGCTATGAAAGAAGCATGTTTGGACGCAACAGGTAAAAGAGCATTACATATATAATTTATGAAAACAGGAGTATTACTAATTAACTTAGGAACACCGGACAGTCCGAAAACATCGGATGTCCGTAAATATTTATCAGAATTTTTGAACGACCCGAGAGTGATTGACATTAATCCGATTGGTCGATTTATATTAGTGAATGGAATCATTGTTCCATTTCGTTCTTCAAAGTCGGCAAAACTTTATCAGCATATTTGGACGAAGGATGGGTCGCCTTTGTTAACAAACAGCAACAAAATGAAAGTGCTTTTGCAAAAAGAACTTGGTGATAAATATGTTGTGGAATTAGGTATGCGTTATCAAAGTCCAAGTCTGGAATCCGCACTTGATAAATTACGATTGGCAAAGGTTGATAACATCATCATGATTCCATTATATCCTCAATACGCATCATCAAGCACTGGTTCGTCAGTGGCGGAAGCTATTCGATTGATGCAAAAGTGGGAAGTTACCCCTTCTTTGAGAATCATTTCGAAATTTTATGACAACCCTGACTTTATTGCTTCATGTGTAGATGTGGCTAAAAAGTACTCGATAGCTGATTATGATTTTGTAATTTTCTCGTATCACGGTTTACCAGAAAGGCATATAAATAAAGGTTCTGCTCATTATGGTGCAAACAGCTGCAAACTTGGTACCTGCTGTGATACAATTACAGAGAAGAATCAATATTGTTATCGTGCGAATTGTTTTGAGACCACACGTCAACTAGTAAAACACTTAAATATTCCGGAAGGGAAATATGAAACTACTTTTCAATCGCGACTGGATGATAAATGGATAAAACCATATAGTGACAAGGTTATTACTCAAAAAGCAAAGGAAGGAAAAAAGAAGATTCTAGTGTTTTCTCCTGCTTTTGTTGCCGATTGTCTGGAAACAATTTATGAAATAGGAACTGAGTATGATGAAATTTTCAAGAAACATGGAGGGGAGAAAATCCAGTTGGTGGAAAGTTTAAATGACAATCCTTTGTGGATTGAGGCTTTGAAAAAGATGGTAATCGGATAGTATTATTAATGCTTTCGCAGAAATAGAAAACGGTGCTTAATAGTAAAAAAAACAAGTAAATAGGATATTTCACTTTTAATAACACTGCCATTTTTGCATACTATCATATTCGGTATTATCTTTGCAACTTAAAATCAAACAATAAAAACTTATAAATGGAAACTAATAATTTTAATTTCGTTCAATCACAGGAAGAAACAGCAGCAATTTCTAAGACCTTTATGTCATCCGTATTTTCATGGATGTTTGCTGCACTGGCAATTACTTCGGTAGTAGCTTATTATTTTGGAAACAGTATTGATTTACTTAAGCTACTTGTTGACCCTGAATTAGGGAAAATGACAGGACTAGGTTATGCAGTAATGTTTTCGCCATTGGCATTTGTTTTGGTAATGTCGTTTGGTTTTAACAAACTATCTTACCCTGCATTACTATTTATTTTCCTTTTATTTTCGGCAGTAATGGGAATGAGTTTAAGTTTCATTTTCCTCGCTTACACTGCAGGTTCTATCTTCGGAACATTTGTAGCTGCTTCCGGAATGTTTGGCGTGATGGCACTTGTAGGTTATACTACCAAAACAGATTTAACTAAGTTTGGCTCTATAATGATGATGGGATTAGTAGGAATCATCATTGCTTCAGTAATAAATATGTTTATGCGAAGCAGCGGAATGGATTACATTATCAGCTTTATTGGTGTATTAGTATTTACAGGCTTAACGGCTTATGATGTACAAAAATTAAAAAACATAGGTGCAGGAATTCAGTTTGGAACTGCTGCTGCTAGTAAATTAGTAATAATGGGTGCACTTAATTTATACATGGATTTCATCAACTTATTCCTTATGTTACTTCGTTTATTTGGCGACAGAAAATAAGATTAAATAATTTATTTAAATAAAAAGTCCCGCACTAATTGCGGGACTTTTTTTATTATTACATTTGAAAAAAAATTACCTCACCCCTTTATCCCCTCTCCTTGAAAAAAGGAGAGGGGGCAGGAAGTGAAACCAGATAAAAACATTTTTAATAACGCACTTCACATCTCGTCACCCCTCTCCTTTTTTCAAGGAGAGGGTCTGAGGGGTGAGGTCTAACAAACAAAATAATTTATGAAAGCATACGTATTTCCAGGACAGGGCTCACAGTTTGTAGGAATGGGAAAAGAGTTGTATGACAACTCTGATTTAGCAAAACAATTATTCGAGAAAGCAAATGATATACTCGGTTTCCGAATTACCGACATAATGTTTGCCGGAACGGATGAAGAGTTGAAACAAACTAAAGTTACACAACCTGCCATCTTTTTGCATTCAGTAATATTGGCTGCTACAAAAGGCGATAGCTTAAAACCGGATATGGTCGCAGGACATAGTCTTGGGGAATTTTCAGCATTGGTAGCAAATAAAACGTTGGCATTTGAAGATGCACTTGTTTTAGTATCCAAACGTGCAATGGCAATGCAGAAAGCCTGCGAACTTAATCCTTCTACTATGGCTGCGATTTTAAATCTTGATGAGAAAATAATTGAAACCATCTGTGCTGAAATTACTCAGGGCGGTGAAGTGGTGGTTGCTGCCAATTATAATTGTCCGGGACAACTTGTTATTTCGGGAAGTATAAACGGAGTAAATATTGCCTGTGAAAAGATGAAAGCTGCAGGAGCAAAACGTGCATTGGTATTGCCTGTTGGCGGTGCTTTTCATTCTCCATTAATGGAACCGGCACGCATTGAGCTGGAAGCTGCTATTAATGCTACAAAATTTAATAACCCTATTTGTCCGGTATATCAAAATGTAACGGCAAGTGCGGTTTCTAATCCTATTGAAATTCAAAAGAATTTGAATACTCAACTTACAGCTCCTGTAAAATGGACGCAGACTATCCAGCAAATGATTGCTGATGGTGCTACTTCATTTACTGAAGTAGGTCCGGGAAAAGTATTGCAGGGCTTGGTGAAAAAAGTTAATCCTGCAATGGAAGCGGGAAGTATTTAGGCATTGGTTTATTGGTTTACTAGGTCATTGGTTCATTAGTATACTAGTCTGTGAAACTAAAAAAGCTCCGTAGAAATACGGAGCTTTTTTAGTTTCATCCTTCGTTTCGATTAAGGATTACAATTAGAATTTAGATATTAGTTTTTAGAATTTCATTAATTACACCACCATCATAAAGGTAAATCCTTCATTACCTTCTTCACCTCTTGCATTTTTATAGGTGCCTTTTAGGCTAATAAGTTTACCAAGCATAGCAATCGGAATTATTACTTCAAATTCAGTAGTTGTTTCATCGGGCAACAGATTAAAAGCACTTGGAGCCGGCAATGCTTCGCCTACATTAGTGTATGCCACTTTCAGCCCAATATCCATACCGGCAGGTTTGCCAAATACACGAGGATTTTTTGGGTCAGTAGCAACAGCTGTTACTATTCCAGAATTATACCCTATGCACACAAACGCAGGGCCATCTGCCTGTGGCAACACATGACCAGTGCGGTGTGCCGGCTTTTTAATGTTTAATATCTGTCTTTCGATACCCGAAAGTGTGATTATGGTATTTCCTTTTATTGATGAACGCACACCTTCTGTTAGTGGAAATCCCACCAAATAAGCCTCATTAATATCCAACGCACTCACGGCAGTATGTTGTGCTGCATCGCTGTATATGGCAAACTTCTTAGTCCAGTCATCAAGGAATTTAGTTAGCGCAGCTACCATATCTGTACTCAAACCGTATCGGGCTATTCCTTCTAGGCTTGTTACATAAGGTATAAATGCCATCACGAAGAAGTTGTAATTTAAAATCTTTACTGATAATTTCATTGTTTTATTTATTATTTAGTTAATACTACTTATTGTTTAGTTACTATTTCTCAACATTTGATACCAGAATATTAAACCTCTATACCGCTAAGTTCATTTGGGCTACAAAAGTACTCTTGTAAGGGGGATGAACTTTTCCCCCTCCAGCAAACTTCTTTTGTAAGGGGGAAATAACTTTTCCCTCTTGCTAATCAACTTTTCCCCTTCAATAAAGTTCTTTTCCTCTAGGGGAAACAACTTTCCCCCTGTAATAATCTTTTTTCCCCTTTGCCAATTAACTTTTCCCCTTCGGTAAAATTATTTCCCCCTCGGTAATCAACTTTTCCCCCGAGAAAGAGTAGATTACCTCATTTCGACTGTTTATTACCTTACCTAAAGAACGATTTTGTATTAAAGTAGAGATGATTACTTATTCAACGGGACAAATCTTCGTTAAAGTTTTAGATAGATTTGTAGTCCTATTACGAATTAGGACTACAAAACGTTTTTCTATTCAGTTATAAATCTCAATTATAAAGTGAGCCCCAGTACGTCTTAAGCTGCATAATTAACACAACAGTAGGCGCGAAGCTGAAGCATTGCTATGTGCGGTTGGGCTTCGTGACATTTTTAATAAGTAAGTTGTACTTACGCAACAAAACAAAAAAACTCTTTACAAACCGTAAAGAGTTTTTTA
>CAIRRW010000520.1 GCA_903881065.1 uncultured Bacteroidota bacterium | reverse complement strand
TAGGAAATCCTAATTTCAAATTTTAAATCCTGCTCTTAAAAAAAAGGCAGGATTTTATTTTGTATTATAAAAGGAGTATCTTTACGAGTGAAATAATAGTTTTCTGTTCTTAACTAAAAAGAAAAAAGAAAATGAAACCCCCTATTAATACTCCTACTTACGAAGGAGAACTTGCAACATTTTGGTTTGATGAAGACGGGATACTGTGTGCTGTAGCTAAAAGTACAGTTCGCACTGTGGAAATGCAAAAGAATAAATACAAGTTTATTTGTGAAATCTCAGGAAATAAAAAAGTATGTTTACTTTCGGACACATCCTCTGCAAGTCCACCGGACAAAGCAATACGTGAAAATATGGAAGTTGAATTGCCAAATTATATAAAGGCAATGGCAATATTGTCTCAAACGGCGTTGGGTGAAGTAATTCCAAAACTTTTTATCAATTTAAATTATCAGCAGATACCAATAAAATATTTTAATGATGAGCAATCAGCAAAAACGTGGCTGAAACAGTATTTGTAAATAATACACGAACTTGTTGGTTGGTAAAGCTAACAAGAGTTTTAATCTAAATTAATTGCTATGAAAAAATATTCGATACGATATTGGTTCAAGAATATTTCGGTTGCAAAAAAATTATATTTTGCAATAGGAGTAATGGCTTTATTGATAGCAATGGAGCTAGTTACATTATTCTTTTCAGTTAAAACACTTTCTTCGGTCCGCGCATTTGTAGGCGGAGAGGGGCTTTGGTCGAAAGCGCAAAAAGATGCTATTTATAATTTGAGGAGATACGCCAGAACGGGAAAAGAGGAAGATTATAAGGAATTCCTTAATTTTATGAGGGTGCCACAAGGTGATAGAATTACGAGAATGGAGATGGCGAAAGCGAATCCAGATGTTGCGATTTTGCGGAAAGGGTTTATTGAAGGGAGAAATCATCCGGAGGATGTGGATGGGATGATAACTTTGTTCGAACGGTTTCATACAATATCATATATTAATAAGGCAATAAAAATATGGTCGGCGGCGGATTCTACTATTTATGAGATGGAGAAAACGGCTGAAGAATTGCATTTGTTGATATTGACATCCGGTAAATTATCGAATGAAATAGAGGATGTGAAATTGAATCAGATAAATGCAATAAATAAAAAGTTGACTGTGTTAGAGGATGATTTCTCGTTCACGCTGGGTGAAGGATCAAGATGGCTTGAACATCTTATTTTGAAAATATTGCTGATAATAGCAATTACCGTGGAAGTGTCGGGATTACTGATTACAATTTCGATCAGCAAAAATATTTCTAAAGGGATTGAAGAAATAATAAGGGTTTCGGAAGAAGTTGCGAAAGGGAATTTAAATGCGAGAGCAACAGTTTATTCGAAAGATGAAATTGGCAGACTGGCTGCTTCGTTCAATAAAATGATTGTCGATTTCAATAAAAAAAATGCGGAGTTGATTGAGAACGAGGGCAAATTCAGAGGGCTTTTGGAATCGGCACCAGATGCAATGGTGATAGTAGGAGTAGATGGGAAAATAGAAATGGTGAATGCTCAAACAGTAAAACTTTTTGGATATTCGAAAGAGGAGATGATTGGACAAAGAGTGGAAATGCTGATTCCACAGCGATTTCATCATAAACATAATGAACATAGAGCGAAATATAGTGAGGATACAAAGGTGCGTGAAATGGGTGCTGGGCAGGAATTATTTGGCAAGAAAAAAGACAATGATGAGTTTTCGGTTGAAATAAGTTTAAGCCCGTTACATGCAGCCGAAGGGACTATAGTGTCGGCAGCAATACGAGATATTACGGAACGGAAAAAAGTTGAAAAGGAAATGAAATTAAAGTCTGAAGTTGTTATTCGGTCGAACAAAGAGTTGGAGCAGTTTGCATATATTGCATCGCATGATTTGCAAGAGCCTCTGAGAACAGTGGCAAATTATGTGGGGCTAATTCAAAGAAAACAAGTGGGTGAGCTTGATAAGAAAACTGAGGAATACCTTACTGTAATTGCCGACGCAACAGAACGAATGCAATTATTAATAAAAGGATTGTTGGAATATTCGAGAATAGGCAGAGATAAATTAATGG
>CAIRRW010000519.1 GCA_903881065.1 uncultured Bacteroidota bacterium | reverse complement strand
TTTGCTTAATATTGAGTATACATTAAAAAACTAAAAACTAAAAAGAATGAGTCAGGTAGAGTTGATAATGCCTAAAATGGGTGAAAGCGTTGCAGAGGCAACAATCATTAAGTGGTTAAAAAAAGAAGGTGATAAAATAGCGGCAGACGAAATTGTATTGGAAATAGCTACCGACAAGGTGGATTCGGAAATACCATCAACAGCAGAAGGGACACTTATGAAAAGGTTATTTAATGAAGGAGATGTGGTTCAGGTAGGGAAAGCAATTGCGATTATTTCGACAGATGCAAATTCTGCTGTTGAAGTACCTGAAGTAAAAGCTCCTGTAAAAACAGAAGTTATTTCGGTGCAAAAGGAATTGACAAATACTGTTGTTACAGAAGTAGCAGCTATTGAACGAACTTCTACAAGTGGAAAATTCTATTCTCCATTGGTACGAAATATAGCTAAAGAAGAGGGAATTGCAATGGATGAATTGGAATCTATTGCAGGAACAGGGGCAAATGGAAGAGTTACAAAAAATGACATTTTAGCTTATATTCCAAATAAAGGGAAACAATATACCCAAGCAAATAATGCTCCACAGCTCCAGGTAATTAAAGAAGTTTCTTCAAATAGTACTGGTCAGCAGAAACCTACTTTAGCTGTAGGTGCAGGAGATGAAATAATTGAAATGGACAGGATGCGAAAACTTATTGCCGACCATATGGTGATGAGCAAACATACTGCTCCTCATGTTACTTCTTTTGTAGAGGCTGATGTTACCAATGTGGTGAAATGGAGGGAAAAAGTAAAATCGAATTTCGAAAAAAGAGAAGGAGGAAAATTAACCTTTACTCCAATATTTATTGAAGCGATTGCAAAAGCAATAAAAGACTTTCCGATGATTAATATTTCTGTTGACGGAACAAAAATTATCAAAAAGAAAAACATTAATATAGGTATGGCAACTGCATTACCATCTGGAAATTTAATAGTTCCAGTTATTCGGAATGCAGACACTTTAAATCTCATTGGATTGACCAAACATGTAAATGATTTGGCTAACAGAGCACGTACAGGAAAACTATCACCAGATGATATATCGGGCGGAACTTTCACCATTTCTAATGTCGGTTCGTTTGGAAATGTAATGGGAACACCAATTATTAACCAACCTCAAGTAGCAATTCTAGCTGTTGGTGTTATCAAGAAAAAACCTGCTGTTATTGAAACCCCTTCAGGTGATTTAATCGGTATTCGTCATTTTATGTTCCTTTCCCATTCTTACGATCATCGTGTGGTGGATGGCTCCTTAGGAGGGCAATTTGTCAGAAGAGTAGCTGATTATTTGGAACAATGGGATATTAACAGAGAATTTTAATTATATTTTTTTCCATAAAAAATGATTGCCGTAGACTTATTTAATGAATTATACTAGAAATAGGAAATTATTTAGAATGATAAAAAAAACTATTTATGTATTCTTTTTTTTGGTGAGTATAACTGCAGGTTTTGCTCAAGAAAAAAATGTGGCAGATTATGCAAAAAATTTCAAAGAAGGTAATTTATTGATTCTTGATC
>CAIRRW010000518.1 GCA_903881065.1 uncultured Bacteroidota bacterium | reverse complement strand
GACGAATGAAAGATGTCTTAGATTAAAATAAACTTTGAGACATCGGGTATTTCATGAGCGTCCGCGTAATCGGCAGAAGAAAGCAGGAATATTCCTTTATAATAAAAATTTCTCAATTAAAACTTAAACAATTTCTAAATGAAAAAATTAATTTACCAGCTGCTTTTACTAATAAGAAATAAAAAAGTAAGAACAAGACCAAATAATTTAAAGATGCCTGTAAATGCAAAATCGTTTTTTGATTTCAAACTGAAATCAATTGTTGGAAAGGAAATTGATTTTTCAATTTATAAAGGGAAAAAGATAATGGTTGTAAATACCGCATCAGCATGTGGTTATACGCCGCAATATGATGATTTGCAACAATTATATGAGGAGTGTAAAGATAAATTAATTATTCTTGGATTTCCTTCGAATAATTTTGGCGGTCAGGAACCTGCAAGCAATAATGAGATATTAGCTTTCTGTATTAAAAATTATGGAGTAACTTTTCCGTTGTTTGAAAAGTCAGACGTGATTGGAGCAAATCAAAATATACTTTATAAATGGCTAACAGATAAACAGCAAAACGGCTGGAATACACAATTTCCGGATTGGAATTTCTGTAAATATCTAATTAATGAGAAGGGCGAATTGATAAAGTTTTATTCTTCATCCGTAAGTCCTTTGAGTGATGAGGTACTAAAGAGTATTTAAATTGCCTTTTATTAGAATTCTTTGCTTCCTAATGCAACCTTTAACGATTAATTGGTATCTTTATAATAGAATTTCACTTTAAGGGGATTTTAATACAACTTTTTTGTACATTTGTACGATTAATAGATTTACAATAAAAATTGAATACCATGAAAAAATTAATAATACTTAGTATTTTTGTCGTTTGCGTTTCAATAAATGCATTTAGTACAAATAGGTCATCAACAGGCAGTGGTAATTGGAGTACAACTACCACATGGACTCCCGCAGGTCTTCCTGTAGCAGGCGATAACATTACAATCCTAAGTGGGCACACGGTAAGTGTAACTGGAACGGAAGCGTGTGCAAATTTAACTGTTAGTTCGGGAGGCAATTTAAAATTTACTGCAGCAACAACGCTTACTGTTAATGGAAATTACACCTTAACGGGGACAGAATCCGCTACCTCAGCAGGAACACTGAAATTCTCAGGAGCAGGATCAACAATTACAGTTACTGGTACAGTGGCATCAATTGTTAATTATTATTTCAATGCTGCTTGCTCTATTAGTGCATCTTCAACCATATCCAAGCCAAGTGCAACCACAACAATATCTAACATAGGCTCTGTTAATAATCAGGGAACGTATACAATGGGAAATTTCACTATTGAAGCTGACGCCGGCGCAGCTAAAGCACATTGGACGAATACAAAAACCTTAACTCTTAATGTTAATGGTTTTATGGTTTCTGGATATGGTACTTTTGATGCTTCACCATCTACAAATACTGTTATTTTGAACTATGCAACGGGAAATGTACCTTTAACAACAGCTGGATATTACAACTTAACAATACAAGTTATTGGAACAAAGACTTTACAGCAAAATTTGGTGCTTGCAAAAACGCTTGGCATTGCTACCGGTGTAACTTTAAACTCCAATAATTATAATGTTACTGTGGGAGGTAATTGGAGCAGTACAGGAACATTTACTGCAAGTGCAGGTCATTCGGTTACCTTTAACGGTACAACAGCACAATCTATTACCGGAGGAGGAACCTTTGAACAAATAACCGTAGCTCATACTGGAACTGGTGCTGTTTCAATTACTTCAGGAAGCTATGTTCTGAATGATGTTTTAACAATGACTAGTGGAACATTTAACACAAATGGAAATAGTTTTACTTTAATCTCAAATGCAACAAAAACAGCCAGAATAGCACCAGTAGCAAGCGGTTGTGATATATATGGCAATTTTATTATTGAGAGATATATTTCTGGTAGATCTGCAACTTGGGCGGATTTATCATCTCCTGTGCAAGCATCAACTTTTGCAGATTGGGCTGCTGAATTAACATATGTAACATATGTTGATATTCCGGGAGGCGCAGTTCCTACACAGTTCACTTGGGATGAATCTTTAAATGATTTTGTTTCTGTAACGTCATCAAGTACCACTCTAACACCAGGTGTAGGGTTTGAAGTTTATTTAAGTGGTGGTTTCAATTATACTACTCCTTTACCGAATACGACATTAACAACAGTAGGTGTTCCAACTTATGGGGATCAGGATTTCTCAAGTCAAATCGGCTATTCTCCTGCGTTGTCATACAGTTCAAATTTAGTAGGTAATCCATTTGCTTCTAGTATCTCTTGGGATGCTGTTCATACTGCATCCTCTAACCTTGATCCTTTAATGGATATGTTTGAGGCGTCTTCGGGTAGCTATGTGGATCATAATGTTGGAACAGGAACTGTAATTGGTTCTACCCAAGGTTTTTGGGTTTATCCAACAGGATCAAGCCCAACTTTACATATACCTGAAAGCGCAAAAACAAGTGCTACTACTAGTGACATAAGATCAAACATAGACCAAAAGTATTTCACTCTGAAAATTTCAAGTGCAGATAACAGTACTCCTTATTATACTACTTTAAAAGTGGGTGTATCGGAAAATGCAACTGATGGTTACGATGTTGGAATGGATCATTGTTTTAGGAAGAGCCCGCTAAAGGAAACACCAGCTATTTACACTACAATAGGAAGCGCCAAATCAATTATTGATATTTTTAATGCGAATGATGAAAGCTATGATATGCCAATATCAACTACAGTTGGTATTTCTGGATATTATAAAATTGACGCGAACGGGTTTGATAAGTTAGGTGATTATAGTTGTATTTCTCTTGAAGATAAATTATTAAATAAAATTATTGATTTGAAAGCTCAACCAACATATTCTTTTAGATTAAATACAGGTGATAATGCAAACCGTTTTTTAATTCATTTCCGCAAATCTGGTAATTGCAGGTCAGTACTTGGAATAGATAATATTAGTGTATCAAATTATGAGAACAATTCTCAAATATTACCTGCTAGTTTTGGAAATATTATTAATTTTAATCTGAATGAAACCACAAATACAAAAATTACCGTAGTAAATTTATTAGGGCAAACAATTATTGAACCAATAAATGTGGCGGCTTTCAACCAATCCGTCAACATTTATTTACCTGAAGGGTTTAGTGGATTGTATCTGGTAAAAATTGAATCTGAAAAAGAAACAATAGTTAAAAAATTTGTAAAATAAAATTCTATAAAAAACAAGACTGTAGTTATGAAAAAAAATCTTCTTAAAATATCACTGATACTATGCTTAATTGGTTCGCCATTATTTGTAAATGATATTTTTGCAGGTATGGGAGGTGGCGGAGGCCATGCCACCCCATGTGGAGGCCCTTATCCCCCTTGCCCTATTCCTCTTGATGGTGGTGTTAGTCTACTAATATTTGCAGGTGCTGCTTATGGAGGTAAAAAAATATATGACCTTTCTAAAAAGAACAATCCCTCATAAGGGATTGTTCTTTTTTTTACAAGAGAATGAATCTTTCTTTAGTTAAGAATCCTACTGTAAAATTTCTTTTTTTTATATTTATTTTCTATATTTCTTGGTATTGTGTCTATGATTTATGGCTACATCCTCTTGAAACTCTGGATTTATTTGTGATAGACAAATCTATTGGGATAAGCAAGTGGATATTGGAATTATTTAACTACACCGTTTTCTCAGGAGGAGATAGGTTAATTGGGATAGATGGAAGTGGAGGATTATGGATAGGTGACAATTGTAACGGAATAGCTATGTTTGCATTATTCACTGGGTTCATAGTAGCTTACAAAGGAAATTGGAAATTAAAGATCATTTACATCATTTTAGGGATTTCATGTATAGAAATGTTAAATGTTTTTCGTATCGTTGGTTTGGCAATAATTGATGTTCATAGTAGAGCCTGGACAGAATTTAATCATACTTATACTTTTACTTTAATTATTTATGCTTTTATTTTTATGCTCTGGATACTATGGGTAAATAAGCTATCTAAAAGATAAAATATATGGAAACATTTAAAATAAAAGGAGAATACATACACCTCAATCAATTAATTAAGGCAATTGGCTGGGTAGCCAATGGTGCTGAAGCAAATGCAGTAATTGATAATAATACAGTAAAAGTAAACGGGGAAATTGAAAGTAGAAAACGTAATAAAATACGCCCTGGGGACAGCGTTGAATACAACAAACAAAAAATAAGTGTAGAGTAACTATCTTCCGGCAGTAACGTGCGAATCAACAATGGCTGATGATACAATAAGTCCGTCCTTAATATTAAGCACTTCATTCACCTCCATATCTTCCTCATTATTCACAATTCTTTTGTACGCCATCAAAACAAAATCACTATTCACCGTCAACGAAATAATGTAGTATCGCAAACTCGGCAGTCGCTCAAAAGCATCATTCCACCAATTGCGCAAGGCATCTTTGCCTTTAATAATTCCATTCGATTCGGCATATCGAATCTTTAATTTCGGGCTGTAATGGTCTGCATCTTCGTGATACAATTCAAGAAGTTTTTCAATGTCATGCTCATTAAAAGCATCGAACCACTTAAATGTAATTTCTGCATTTTCTTTTATCGACATGATTATTTTTTCTCAAAGATAGTTGAAAAATACGTTATAACTTTAAATTTATAAAATGTTTTATACCCAATAGTTATTGCTATTTTTACCGATTACAAATTAGAATTTAAAATATCAGGATTTGAATTTATGAAAAACGATTTAATATTAAGAGCAGCTCGCGGAGAGAAAGTAGAACGAACACCTGTATGGTTGATGCGCCAGGCAGGCAGAGTCTTGCCCGAATACAGAAAAGTTCGTTCAAAAATGGGCGGATTTAAAGAACTGGTAGAAACACCTGAATTTGCCTGTGAAGTAACCATTCAGCCGGTAGATGCTTTCGATGTGGATGCAGCAATTATATTTTCTGATATACTTGTAATACCCGAAGCAATGGGATTGCCTTACCAAATGATAGAAGCAAAAGGTCCGTGGTTCGAGAAAACAATTAAAACCAAGGAAGATATTTTGCAGCTTCGTATAGCACAGCCGGAAGATTTGCAGTATGTAATTGATGCTATTAAACTTACCAAAAAAGAATTGAACGGCCGAGTGCCACTAATAGGTTTCGCAGGCGCACCGTGGACAATCTTCTCTTATATGATTGAAGGAAGCGGCAGCAAAACGTTTTCAAAAGCAAAGAAGTTCCTTTACACACAACCCAATTTAGCACATTTGTTATTACAGAAAATAACCGACAGCACTATTAATTATATGAAAGGACAGGTGGCTGCAGGTGCTGACATGCTTCAGTTATTCGATAGCTGGGCTGGTGCATTATCACCATCGCAATACGATGAGTTTGCTTTAAAATATATTTCACAGATTTGCGATGCCTTCAAAGAAGTACCTTTTACAGTGTTTGCAAAGGACGCACATTTTGCAAGAAGAAAAATGGGGCTGCTTAATTGTGATACTATCGGTCTGGATTGGACAATGGATATTGCCGAATCGCGCGAAATGATTGGCAACACAAAAACCTTACAAGGCAATATGGATCCATGTTTACTTTATTCCGACAATGATACAATAAAAAGGGAAGCCATAAAAATGCTTCAGCAATTTGGCCCGCATCGTCATATCGCCAATCTCGGTCATGGCTTATATCCCGATTTGGAAGTTGATAAAGTAAAACTTTTTGTTGATACCATTAAAGAATATAGATTTTAAAATATCAAACCAACAAAGAAAAATACATCACAATCCGGCTCCACCCTCTTTTATTTAAAGAAGGTAGTATGCGGTGAGGTTTATTTATTTGGTATACTTTTATTGTTTACTTCTATTGCCACTGCACAGAACATCGGAGTCAACCTTGTTCCTAATCCAAGTTTCGAATTCCATAGAAATAAATCAACTGATATAAAAAATGCTGAGCCGTGGAAAGGTGTCGGTACGGTTGACTACTATTTAAATACAAACAAGAAAGACACTTCTAAATATAAGGGCGCT
>CAIRRW010000517.1 GCA_903881065.1 uncultured Bacteroidota bacterium | reverse complement strand
TGCTTCTTTGCTGCCTTTCCTTTTACTGTTTTCTTGGCATGTGCAGCTGAATCTGCTGCCATCTTGGATTTCATATCATCATTGTATTTGGCTGTTGAGTCGGCTGTTGCCTGAACCTTTGCTGCCATAACATAAGATGCAATTGAATCCTGTTTAGCTTTCTCTTTGGCAGCTTTTTCAGCTGCACTCGGGCCGCATGCAATTAATGTAAACATTCCGGCAACGGTAACCAATACTATTATTTTTTTCATTTTGCTTTATTTATTATTAATTTGCTCAAAAGTAACCTTTTCTTCGATAAGTATAATAACTAAATGGAAGTTCATAAAAGTTAACTATTTTTGCACCCAATTTTAAAATAACAGGAACAAAATGATAAAACAAGTTTTAGGTGTTACTACAGTTGCTTTACTTACAATTGCTATGTTTATTACAGGATGTAAGAAAAATATTACAGAAGTATCTAGTCCTTTAGTTACTGTTATTGGCTCCAATCCTTATTTTATTCAGAAAAATGCAGTGTGGACAGACCCGGGAGCTACTGCATATGATGCTACAGATGGTATACTGCCTGCTACAACCTCAGATCCTGTTAACACTGCTGTTCCGGGACTTTATAACGTTACTTACTCAACTATTAATAGTGTTGGAAACCACGGAAACTATACACGAGCAGTATATGTAATGGATATTGATGGATATTATTCAAATGTATTGGATGTTAGTCCTTACCCTGGTGGAGCATCAAGTACCTATTCTAATTATACTGATACTATGCACCTTAGTAAAAATGGCAGCGGAGAGGTAACACTAAACAAGTTTGGAAATTATGTGAATGGTAATGTATATTTTAATCTTGACAGTGCCATTTCGTTAACTCTTCCTTCTCAAAATGTAACTTGCGGAAGCCCATCGGCAACTATTAAATTCGTTGGTAAAGGATCTATCAGCCGGGTTGCACCTACAGTGATAATTAATTATAAGAAATATATCAACGGCGATTCTGTTATTGCTCAGGCTACTTATACAAGATAGTTATCTTTATAAATGTCTATTAATATTTAGTTGACTGATTTTAGTTTCGGAAACCTAATGAATAATACATTTAAGCAATTCTCGATTCTTCTAAAACGTATTGTTCTCCTTCTATTCCTTTATTTTATATGTCGTTTACTTTTCTATTGGTTTTATCATTCTTACTTTTCTGATTTAAGTGTAAGTCAGCTGCTACCGTTGTTTTTCTTTGGTATCCGATTTGATTTATCAGTAATTATACTCTCCAACTCTGTTTACATTTTATTGTTCCTCTTCCCTATTTCACTAAGGGAGAGAAACATATTTAAACTGGTATTAAAATGGCTTTTTATATTATCGAACAGCCTTGCAATGATTGCCAACTGTGTTGATTTGGCTTATTTCCGATTTACCTTTAAACGAACCACATCTGATGTTTTTAATTTCTTTGGAGCAGGAAAAGGAAATGATTTACAACGGTTGTTGCCTACTTTCGTAAAAGATTATTGGTATATTTTTCTGCTGTGTGCATTGTTTTCAGTAGCTGTGTATTATTTATATAAGCTTACAGAAAAGAAAAGTAACATCATTTGGAATGCAAAACAATACTTCTATCAATCTTTAATTTATTGTTGCAGCATCGGTATTTTCATTGTCGGTTATCGTGGCGGTTTCCAGTTAAAGCCAATTGCAACTGTTAATGCGGTAGAATATACTTCGGTTAAATATATTCCTATTTTGGTAAATACTCCTTTCACTATTCTTAAAACTATGGATGTACAAGGGATTGATCCAAAAATATATTTCACTGATGACAAAGAACTTAGTAAGATATACAGCCCGTATCATCAGGGAAAGAAAGAAGGATTCAAGAAGTTAAATGTATTTGTAATTGCTTTGGAAAGTTTCTCTAAAGAATATATAGGTGGATTAAACGGACGGAAGGCAGGATACACACCATTTCTGGATTCACTGATGAAGGAAAGCTTTACCTGCACTAATGCTTTTTCAAATGGGAAAAAGTCTATAGAAGGCATCCCTGCTATTGTTGCAAGCATTCCTACCTGGTCGAATGAGCCGTATATATTTTCGCAATATGGCAGTAATCAGATAAATAGTTTGGCGAGTTTACTTAAAAAACAAGGTTATTATTCTGCCTTTTTTCATGGTGGAGATAACGGCACGATGGGCTTTGATGTGTTTGCTTCCTTTGCAGGTTATGATAATTATTATGGGAGAAATGAATACAACAACGAAAAAGATTACGATGGCAACTGGGGAATTTGGGACGAGGAGTTTCTGCAATACACAGCAAACACAATAAATACAAAGCAACAGCCATTTTTTGCAACTTTATTTACATTAACATCACACCATCCTTTTAATGTGCCTGATAAATATAAATCAAAGTTTAAATCCGGTCCGCTGGAAATAGAAAAGGCGATAAGTTATACTGATTTTGCTTTGAGTAAATTCTTTGAAACAGCAAGGAAAATGCCTTGGTACAACAATACATTATTTGTTATTTCGGCTGACCATACAGGGCTTTCCGAAGATACTTATTTCAATAATCGTATCGGTAATTATTCTATTCCTATTATATACTATATGCCTAATAGCAACCTAAAGAAATTTGATTCCACTACCACACAGCATATTGATATTATGCCTTCGGTGCTCGATTATATTAATTATCCCGATTCTTACTTTGCCTTCGGAACATCAGTATTTGATGCTACTGCCAATCATTTTGCATTGAATATAAATAACGATGTTTATCAGCTTATTCAGAACAAATATACCTTGCAGTTTGATGGTGAAAAATCGAATGAACTTTGCAATTATATGAATGATAGTTTGCTCAAAATAGATTTGCTTCATAAAAATCCGGATGTGGTAAAACAAATGGAAACCAAAGCCAAAGCTATTATCCAGACGTATCAGCAATGTTTGATTAATGATAAAATGAAGTAGTTTAATGGTTCATTTGTTAATTGGTTCATTTGTTTATAAGTAAAATTGTTTATTAGTTTTTGAATATTAAAGTAGATTAGTAATTCGTAGTATCCGTGAAGAAGAAAATATGTTTTATTGTTAATCCGATTTCAGGAGTTGGGAAGCAGAAACTTGTGGAGGAATTAACTGCTAAACATCTCAACCATTCTCTTTTTGATTCTAAAATAATTTATACCAACGCTCCTAAACATGCTACGCAGCTTGCCAATCAGGCAGCAATGGATAATTACGATATAGTCGTTGCTGTAGGTGGTGATGGTTCTGTGAACGAAGTGGCGAAAGGATTAATCGGCACAAATACTTCCATGGCGCTATTGCCGACAGGCTCCGGTAATGGATTAGCAAGGCATCTGAATATTCCTTTAGAATTAATTAAAGCCATTGATGTTATTAATAAAGGGAAAGAAACTACGATTGATTCAATTAATTTAAATGACGAAACATTTGTAAATGTTGCAGGCATCGGCTTCGATGCGCATATTGGATGGGAGTTTGCAAAGTATGGCAAACGAGGTTTTTCTTCTTACATCAAATTAGTGCTGCGCGAATTCAGCAGTTACAAACCATCGAAATATGAATTAACAATTGACGGTCAAACGTTTTATAAATATGCTTTTCTAATCAGTTTTGCAAATGGAAGTCAATGGGGAAATAATGCCTACATCGCCCCTACTGCGGATATTTCCGATGGGGTGATGGATGTTGCAATTATTGATACTATCAACTGGTTTAATGGTTTGTCAATCGGTTATGGATTGTTCAATAAAAAGCTGCATCATTCCAAGCATCTCGAAATTATAAAAGCAAAAGAAGTGCTGATAAAACAAAGCGGAACTATTGCACATATTGATGGTGAGCCAATAGAAACAGGCAATTCGATATCCATAAAAGTGAATCCGTTATCTTTGAAAATAATTGTTCCTTAAATTTAATTACCATGAGCAAGAAAAATAAACAAGGCGGTTTGGTATTTTCTACCAACCGAAATTTAAACGTAGAGCCTGAAAGAGACGAACCATTGGAGTCGTTGCCGCCTCAGCAGCAAAACCTTAAAATTTATTTGGACAGATTAGGAGGCGGCAAGCTGGTTACCCGAATAGCTGATTTTATAGGTAATGATGTTGATTTGGAAACATTAGGTAAAATGCTGAAACAAAAGTGCGGTGTTGGTGGAAGTGTAAAAAGTGGCGAAATACTTTTGCAGGGCGACCATCGTGATAAAGTTTTGAAACTGCTTATTGACACTAAATATAAAGCTAAAAAAGCTGGAGGGTGATGTTAATTGGTTCATTTTGTTTAATTTGTTAGTATTATCGTTTCATTTTTATTGCTTATAAGTTATTTCCCTATTCCTTTTCAGGTTTTACAGCTTTCAGCTCAATAAGTTCATTTTGTATACTAAACGTTTAATAACTCCGTAAAACGAATTCGTATTGCTTAGTTATTAAAAAACAACTGTACAATACGAGTTCGTATTGTTCGGTTATTAAATTTATTATTTACAAACCCAATTGATTTTGCCATGTTATTAACTAATAATGTTACAAAATTGATTCGTATTGCCTGATTATTGCCAAATTTGACCAAATCAGTAGTTTCCTAAGCTCACCTACTTTAAATAACGATAATTTTTATTTTAATGATGGAGAAAATACTTCCCTATTTATCAGATAAGTTATATGGGAAGAAGGGATTTTAGAAGATATTACACTCATAAATGAGTGAAACCTACTGGCTTAATTTTTACATGAGATACCGAAGGCAATATTGTTTTTGATAGCGCAACAAAATACTTTTATTTGTTTCCTTTTAAAAAGCAATATTTTCGGGGGATTTGGGCTGGTAAGGGTTGTAGTGATTGATTATTAATTAATAATGTACTTATTATAATATGGCTGAATCAGGTATTAATTATGTTGCTCCTATTATAGTTTATAATAGTTATAAATATGGACATTAATTGTATCTTTACCTAAATTAAATTTCGAATATTTACATAATCGCAAATTAGTGCCTATAAAATTGCAAAGAACAAATCACTAAAGCCTAAAATAATATGAAAAAACGTATACTAACGATCATTACTTTCCTTGTTATAGGATTTAGTACTAATACATATGCTCAATGGATAACAAATGGGCCTAATGGAGAGTCTGTTAAATCACTTTCTTCTGACGGAGTTAATACTTTTGCGGGTACAGCAGGGGGTAGCATATTTTTATCTACAAACAACGGCAGTTCATGGATGCCTGTAAATTCGGGTTTGCCAGTTAACTCAGGCCTCTTTGCTTTGGCTATTAATGGCACTAAAATTTTTGCTGGTGTAGGTTGCTGCACCGGAGGTGGTGTGTATTTGTCTAATAATAATGGGGCAACCTGGACAATTTTAAATACAGGTATAAATATACAAAATCAGGTATTTGCATTGGCTGTAAGTGGTAACTCCATTTTTGCAGGAACTGATGGTGCAGGCATATATTATTCCGCCAATAATGGCACAACCTGGAATACCGTTAATAATGGCCTGGTTGATAAATACGTGTATTGTATTGCTATAAACGGCTCCAATATTTTTGCCGGGACTCCTAACGGTATGTTCTTATCCACTAATAATGGCAGTACATGGTCTACCTTAAATACGGGCCTGCCTTCATCTCTTCCTGGTATTTATTCAATTGCAATCAACGGTAATACAATTATTGCTGCAACTGATAATGGTATTATTTTATCTACCGATAATGGCAATAGTTGGGCACTGTCAAATACAGGGCTTACAAACAATTCCAATACTGCTGTTCGCTCACTGACTGTTATCGGAAACAGATTTTTTGCAGGGACACTAGGAGATGGTATATTTCTGTCAACCAATAATGGTATTACCTGGACTGCAGAAAATACTGGCTTAACAAATACTTCCATTTTTTCATTAGCAATTGGTGGCACAAATATTTTTGCCGGGTCAGATGGAAGTGGAGTGTTTACACGTTCTTTATCAGAACTAACAAACATCAATGAAAGCAAACTTGATGATGGATTAATTATTTCTCCTAACCCAACTACCTCACAATTTTCCATTATTTTTTCAGAGGAACAAATGAATACCTCTATAATCATATCAGATATGTTTGCAAAAGAAATTAAGAATGCCGTCTTAATATTAAAGAATGAAAAAACCACAACACTTGATATGAGCAGCTATGCCAAAGGAGTTTATTTTATACAGATAACTGATGTGAATAAAAGAATAGTAAATAAAAAAATTGTGTTGGAGTAGCCTTAACTCGGATATCTAACCTTTAAACAAGTCAAATTAACTAATTTAAAATATTACACCAACAATCTTTCAAAATAAAAACCATTTGATTTCAATCAACTCGGTAATCAAAGCCTACCAATTTTATTTATTTAAACAAATTCCAAATAAAATATTGCTGAAACAAAAATTATTCTTTTATTTGCAATGACTTAATTAGTTAGTAAGAAAACTAATTTATAAGAGGAGACCAGACACCACTTAAAAAACGGGGCG
>CAIRRW010000516.1 GCA_903881065.1 uncultured Bacteroidota bacterium | reverse complement strand
TAAGCCACTGCAAGCTGCAATACGATAAATTGAACCGCCATAAAGGGTAGTGTGAAACTCAGCTGTTTCATCAGCATTCATCAATAATGCACGGTATTGTTGTCCATCGGAGATAAACTGTCTCTCTAAATGTTTTGCACAAGCATTTGCAACTGTATCACTCACTTGAGCTGAAGCTGTATTTATCAATACGAATCCTCCAATGATTAGCACTAATTTTAATATTCCTTTTTTCATATCGTTGTTTATTTTTATGAATGAGTTCTCAACCTACTATTATCCGATAATCTGATTTCTTATTGTTTTTATTTTCTGAGTTATTGTCTCAATCTGCTCAGGAGTAATTTTTACTTCCGATTTACTGTTGATTATTGTCATTCTATTTGCAGGATCAATAGTCGGTTTTTCGTACGTATATTTAAACGATATTCCATCATACACTGTTGATAAATCTTCCAAATTATCAACAAATTCAGTATATTCAGGTTGACTATAATATTGTTTCAATAATTTAATAAGGCTTTGCAGTGATGATTTTTGTTCTGCTATTCTACGTTTTACATCATCAGTAGCTTTTGTTTTATACACATTTGTTGCAAAGTACAAACTCTCTATCCATCCACCGGCAAGTACCAAACCGCTCACATCGTTTCTATCATTGTTTTTCAAATAGCTATCACTCGATCTGTAAGCATCGCCTACAAGCACAAGCATTGAATCCTGCTTACCAAGGTTTTTTTGAAAACGCTCAATTGTTTTAGGGCTGAAAGCACCGGAAACACCTAATTCATCAGCAAGCTTTTTTGCTGAATTCAAGTAACCTATAGCATCCTGATTCTGGTCGTAAATAGTTACATAACCAAGGTCGGCACCATAAATACCAAGGTTTACACCTTTAGAAAAATTAGTGGAATAACCGGCAGATTTATTTGAGGGATTTAATATTTTTTTATCATACGATGCACCGGTATTTTTTATTAAAAAAGCTGTTTGAATAGGAGAAGGAATACTGAAAATCTCTCCGTTAACATTTAAAATAGTGCTTTGAGTACTATCTACCGGAGGAAGGTCATCCGAATCTTTTTTAGTACCATTGTTACAACCTGCAGCCAACAGCGCAGTTAATGATAACAAAACTAACTTTTCTTTAAGGTTGATATTTTTCAATGTCATTTCAAATATTGTTTTTTAAATACGTATCAAATGTAATAGAAATTTAACGAATGGTCAAAAATAATACTTTAAATCATATTTTGAACATTATATTAAACATTTTTAATTATTCGTTTCGCTTCTTTATGGCTTTCTAAATTAAACCGAACGAATACAGATTTTGCGTTTACTAGTTTATAATATCGACTTGATTTTAAACATATAAGTAAGTTTATTATTGGTAACAGAAGTTCCTTTACAGGTAACGGACAGTTGGATTTCGGTAACCGAACATCCGATTTTCATTTCTGTAAAGAAAAAATGTCTTGAAAAATTAAAAATCCTCTTTTGTATCAAAATACAAACAGAAGCTTTAATTCATCCTGTAAATTTTCCCGGGCAATGATTTTACAACGCCCGAAAATTCGAGGGTAAGCAGCGTAGCAGATACTTTGCTCATCGGCAATTTACTCACCAGGCATAAATCATCAATGGTGATGGTTTCTTTGGCACGAATAATATTTACCAGACATTCTTCTGTTACATTCAGCTCAATAAATAATTTCTTTTGTTGAGGAGCTTTCCTGTTTTCTTCATTCTCCCAACCCAACGCAAATACTAGGTCGGCAGCCGATTGTATCAATGCCGCTTTATTATTTTTTATAATCATATTGCATCCTTCGGAGCATATATCGTCCACTCGCCCCGGAAATGCAAACACATCGCGACTATAACTATTGGCAATATCGGCGGTAATTAATGAGCCGCCGTTCAATTTCGATTCTATCACAATAGTAGCATCACTTATTCCGGCGACAATGCGGTTTCGTGAAGGGAAGTTTTCGCGGTCAGGTATTGTTTTGGAAGTGAAATGCGTAAGCCAACCGCCGTTTTCAAGCATTTTAATGGCAACGGATTTATGTATGGAAGGATATATTTTATCCAAACCATGCGCCAATGTACAAAGTGTTGGCAGATTATTTTCCAGCGCAGCTTTATGTGCATAGATGTCGATGCCATACGCCAAACCGCTTACTATGGTTACATTATGCGGTGCGAGGTCGGAAATCAACTTTTCACATATTCGTTTGCCATAATCGGTTGCTTCGCGCGTACCGACTATGCTTATCATCTTTTCGGCATTCAGGTTGGCATTGCCTTTAAAATAAAGCAATATAGGGCTGTCTTCACAGTGGATTAATCGTTTTGGATATTCACTGTCGAGATAAAATATAGGAATGATATTGTTTTTTTCAATGAAAATCATCTCCTCCTCTACCCTGTCAAATACGTGCTGATTGATAATATCATTTATTTTGGAGGTGCCGATTCCGGGAATTTTTTCGAGCATTGATTTTTTCTCCCTGAATATTGCTTCGGCACTTCCGCAATAGGCTACAAGGCGTTTGGCAAGTATGTCGCCAATATTTGGTATCAATGATAATGCTAACTTATACTTTAAACTTTCGTCCATTTTATCCTGAAATCAAATATTTTGTAACTTGCACAATAATTCGAACAAAAGTATCATTAATTAACCGGCTTAATTTTTTTAATTCAAAACCCTTATATACTATGTCTATTCAACGCCCTTTCAACTTCAAAAAATGGATTGATGAAAACCGTCATCGCCTCAAACCTCCTGTAGGAAATCAGGTAGTATATGAAGATACCGAATTTATTGTGATGGTAGTAGGCGGTCCAAATGCCCGCAAAGATTATCATTACAACGAAAGTGAAGAGTTTTTCTATCAATTGGAAGGTAATGTAAAAGTTACTATTCAGGAAGATGGCAAAGCTGTGGAGGTGCCGATAAATGAAGGAGATATATTTTTGTTGCCTCCCAGAGTACCACATAGCCCAAGCCGCGGACCCAATACAGTTGGGCTGGTGATGGAACGCAAACGCCGGGATAATGAACGAGACGGGCTACTTTGGTTCTGTGAAAAATGCAATAACAAGTTGTACGAAAAGTATTTTCCGCTTACCAATATCGTTACCGAATTTCAGAAAACCTTTGCCGAATTTTATGGCAGCGAATCGTTACGGACATGTAAAAATTGCGGACATGTAATGGTTCCGCCGGCAGTATAGGATAGAAGAAACCCAATATTATTACAAACAAAAAAGGATGGTAATTAGCCATCCTTTTTCGTTTGTTTAAGTTTACGTTGTAAATCTAAATTATAATAATCTGATGATAAAATCAGGACAGATACCTAATACTAAAATTGCAATTGCAGTAACTATCAGCAATAGTTTATGGTTTAAATCAAGAGGAATAGCTTCGTGGTTTCCTTCTTTAAAATACATAGCAATAATTAGTCTGAAATAATAATATACACCGATAAGAGATGCTATTATTGCAATTAAAACCAAACCTACATTGCCTGCAATAAACGAAGAAGTGAATATATAATACTTCGCGAAGAAACCTGCAGTTGGCGGAATACCTGCCAATGATAATAATGCAATAGTCATAACTACTGCCAGCATCGGGTTTGATTTTCCCAAACCGTTAAACGAATGTATTCCGTCGTCGCCTCTTGCTCCTGCCACAATGGAAACAATGGTGAAAGTAGCAATTGACCCTATTGAATAAGCGGTTCCATAAAACAGAATAGCACTATTTGAATAATGATTTGCAGCCAGCAACGCCAGCAACATATAACCTGCATGTGCCACAGATGAATATGCCAACATACGTTTTACTCTCGTTTGGAATACAGCAGTAATATTTCCTACAAGCATTGTCAACGCAGCCAACATCCAAACCACAAGACCCCATGAACCGGATACTCTATAGAATGTAACATCAAACAGACGAAGGAATGCAGCGAAAGCAGCCAATTTTACTATTGTTGCCATAAACGCAGTAATAACTGTTGGCGCACCTTCATATACATCAGGAGCCCAAAAGTGAAATGGTACTGCTGATACTTTGAAAGATAAGCCTACCAGCATTAATAACATTCCTACATAAAATATTTGTGGAGTTACACCGGCAGATGAAATGGCAGTTTTAATTTCCGTTAAATCAAATGAGCCGGTTGCGCCATAAATCAATGCTATTCCGAATAATAAAAAGCCGGTTGCAAACGCTCCCATTATTAAATATTTGAACGAAGCTTCATTTGATGATAAATCGTTTTTGCTGCTTCCAACAAGAATGTACATAGGTATCGAAAGTATTTCAATACCTAAAAACAACATCGCCATATTAGTGTATGAAGTCAATATTACTGCACCTACCAATGCAAATAATACTAACGCATAATGGTCGGTAAGGTTTGTTTCTTCCTTGAAAAAGCCTTCTGCCATTAAGAACCAAAGGAAAGCAATAATAATTATTACCGAAGAAAATGCAATAGCATAATTATCAAACTGAAGCATCTTATAAAAGACATTGTTTGTTGCATTCCAATCACATATATTGAATACAAATGTGGCTATTAAACCCAATAATACTAATGGATACAATAATTTTTTAAAACTGAACAATTCAGCTAATAAAGAAATTACACCTAATGAAGAAAGTAATATTAATGCTTTCATAATTTTATTAATCTTTTTCTATTTACCCATTGCTAATCGTACTCCATCTACCAACTTCACTACCGATGGTTCTGCAATATCCAGCAATGGTTTTGGATAAACTCCGAAACCTATAATTGCTATGCAAAGAATTACCAAAACCGTTTTTTCACTTTGTGATAAAGGAGCAAAAGAACCTGTTAGTGCATTGGTTTCGCCTAGCATTATTGATTGATAACTTCTCAACATATATACAGCACCTAATATTACCGACAATCCTGCGAAAGCAGCTATCCATGGATTAAACTGGAATACGCCATTCAATAATAAAAACTCACCAACAAATCCATTAGTTAATGGCAATGCAACACTGCCTAGCAGCACAAATAAAAACAATACGGCAAACTGTGGATTAAGATTTCTAATTCCTCCCAATGAATCAATATCACGTGTTCCGTAGCGTTTCTGAAGTATATCAACTATGAAGAATAAGCCAACCACATTTACACCATGACTTATCATTTGTAACATCCCCCCTTGAACTCCCTGAACATTGCATGCTAGAATACCTGCAGAAATTAATCCTACGTGAGCAATGGAAGAATAAGCAATTAATCGTTTGAAATCTTTTTGAACAATAGCAATACACGAAGCATAAACAATACCTATTACTGATAACGTAATTGCAACATTTGACCAATGTGCAACACCCAATGGAGCAACAGGCAACAACCAGCGAATTACCCCGTAAGTTCCCATCTTCAACATGATACCTGCAAGCAGCATAGTACCTTGTGCCGGAGCAACTGTATACGTATCAGGTTGCCAAGTGTGAAAAGGGAAAATTGGCATTTTAATGGCAAATGCGATAAATATTGCCAGAAATACGTATCCCTGATGAATAGCATTTAGCCCTTGTCCTGCTTTATAAATGGCAGCAATATCAAAACTATGTGTGCCTTCTGTATGTAAGTATAAATAAATCAATGCTCCAAGCATAAATAAACTTCCTGTCAAGGTATAAACAAAAAATTTGAAAGTGATTTTCGCTCTTCCTTCGCCTCCCCAAAGCAGACAGATGAAATAAATTGGAATAAGAGCTAATTCCCAGAAAATGTAAAATAAGAAACCATCAAGTGATACAAACACACCAACCAACGCGAATTGCATTGCCAATACCAATGAATAAAAGCGGGAAGGGTTTCTGTAATCTTTATTAAAAGAAGTAAGAATAATAATTGGAACTAAAAAGGTGGTAAGTAAAACCATTAATAAGGAAATACCATCCATCCCAACATGGAAGTTGATTCCAAGCGAACTAATCCATGGATAAGATGCCTCAAATTGTGTGGTATTGCCATGCTGATATTGAGTAACAGCAAATATTGCAATTGCGAATTCAATTATTGTAGCTCCTAAGGCAATCTGCTTTACTTGTTCTCCTTTGGTAAAAAGCAGCAACAATGCAGCAATTAAAGGGAAAAATATTAATAATAATGTAATCATAAACTTTATATCTAAACTCTATATCTAAATTCTATTCTTTCTTAATTAAAACAGACATAATCTCAACAACTAAAATATCCGTGTACACAAAATAAGTACAATACCAATTACCATCACAAATACATACAGTCCAATATTACCTGTTTGTGCATAACGGATAATACCGCTAAACCAGGTAACAATTCTTCCTATTCCATTTACAAAACCATCTACTATCTGAACATCAAACAACTTGTGTAATATATCAGAACAGAAATTTAATGGTTTAGTAATAACGTTTTCGTATAATTCATCAATCCAGTATTTCTTGTAAACCATTTGATGTATTGGTGATAATTCTTCACTTTCTTCAGCAGGTAATGTTTTATTTTTAACATAAACAGTATATGCATAATACAATGAAGCAGCCATCACAATCACAGCAACGCCCATTAGCATATATTCTGTTTCGTGAGATAAATTATGAACCATACGGAATGAAGAATCTTCAAATACAGGTTTTAAAAACTCTTCCAAAAAGTGTTTTCCACCCAAGGCTTCAGGTATTCCAACAAAACCACCAACAACAGCCAATACAGCAAGTATAACCAACGGCATTGTCATTGATTTCGGCGATTCGTGTAAATGATGATGTTGTTCTTTCGTTCCTCTGAACTCTCCACTGAAGGTTAAGAAGTACAAACGGAACATATAGAATGTTGTCATTGCAGCTCCTAAAACTCCAAGAAACCACAACAGTTTATTATTCTCAAATGCGTTTGCAAGTATTTCATCTTTGGAGAAAAACCCTGAGAAAGGAGGACAGCCCGCAATTGCAAGTGTTCCCAATAAGAAAGTAATATGAGTAATAGGTAAGTGTTTTTTCAAACTTCCCATTCTTCTTATGTCCTGTTCACCGCTCATAGCATGAATTACACTACCTGCACCGAGGAATAATAATGCTTTAAAAAATGCATGTGTCATCACGTGAAACACAGCACCGGTATAAGCTCCAACTCCTAAGGCAAGGAACATATATCCAAGTTGTGAAACAGTTGAGTAGGCAAGTACTTTCTTGATATCATTTTGGGCCAAGCCTATAGTTGCAGCGAATAAAGCGGTACAAACACCAATAATTGCAACTGTTTCCATTGCAATTGGAGATAACGTATATAAAATGTTGGAACGTGCCACCATGTAAATACCTGCTGTAACCATTGTTGCTGCATGTATCAATGCTGAAACAGGTGTAGGACCTGCCATCGCATCTGGCAACCAGGTGTATAACGGCAACTGCGCACTTTTTCCCATTGCACCTATAAATAATAATAAAGTGATGGAAGTCAACACAGGATTACCTGTTGCCATATTTTTCGCCTGTTCAAATACATCGTGGTATCCTATACTTCCGAAGGTTACAAATATTAAGATGATGCCTAACAGGAAACCTAAGTCACCAATACGGTTCATAATAAATGCTTTTTTCGCAGCATTGTTGTAAGCAGTATTTTTAAACCAGAATCCGATCAACAAATAAGAACACAATCCAACACCTTCCCAGCCAACAAACATTATTAAATAGTTGGACCCTAAAACAAGCAGCAACATAAAGAAGATAAACAGATTCAGGTAAGCAAAGAATCTGGAGAAGCCTTCATCATGGCTCATGTAGCCGGTAGAATAAACATGAATTAAAAAGCCGATACCAGTTATTATTAATAAGAAAAGTGAAGATAACGGGTCAATTAAAAAGGAGAAAGGGATAGATAATTTACCTGCAGAAATCCAATTAAATAAATCAATGGTAACAGATTTTTCTGCCTGCCCGGTCAATTCTAGAAAGATTCCTAATGAAACGGCAAATGAAGCTAACACAGAGCCGCAACCGATTATACCTACAATTCCTTTTGATAATGTCTTTCCGAACAATCCAATAATCACAAATCCGATTAATGGAAGCAAAGGCACTAATCCAACTAACTTTATCATAATTTTATTTTTAAAGTACCATGTATTAAGTATAAAGTATTAAGATTGTGCATTCATAATACTTTGTACGTAATACTTAATACAACATTTTTACCACTTTAATTTATTCAAAACATTAATATCCGATGAATTTGTATTACGATACACCATCATCAATATTGCCAATCCTACAGCTACTTCTGCAGCTGCCACCGCCATAATAAAAAACACAAAAACCTGTCCTTTACTATCCGATAAAAAACTTGAAAACGCTACCAATAATAAATTAACTGCATTAAGCATTAATTCAATTGACATAAAAATAATAATGGCATTACGTCTGAAAAGCACACCCAACACACCTATTGTGAATAATACTGTGCATAATAATAAATACCACTCTAACGGAATTACTTGGATTGCGCTGTTCATCTTTTTCTATTTTATACTTTTCTTACCTAACATTACTGCACCTACCATTGCTGCTAAAAGCAATATAGACGATACTTCAAATGGCAGAAGAAAATCTTTAAACAATGTTGTACCTAAGTTTTCTATCAATCCAATATTCGGGTTAAAAGCGTTTGTTGATTGTATTGTTGTTGCGCCCTTTAAAGAACCAACCATAACCAGCAACAACGAACCAGCCGCTATTGCCGCTGAACCTTTTAACCATATACTTTTATGAGGTTCTGTTTCTTTGTTCAAATTTAAAAGCATGATAACAAATAAGAACAAAACCATAATTGCTCCCGAATATACAATGACATGAACTACTGCTAAAAACTGTGCATTCAATAATACATAATGACCTGCGATAGTGAAAAAACATAACACCAGATAAAGCACACTATGAATAGGGTTTTTAGAAAGTACCACCATCAATCCAAACATAATTGCAAGGAAGGATAGAAAATAAAATAAGTAAGTAGTAACCATAATAATTAATTATCTGTTGTGTTCAAATTGTTTGTGTTTCTTAAACTCAAGCACACCTGGTGTCTGGCGTTTTGAAACATCTACACGTTTATCTTTTTCAACTCCTTCAACCAAAATATTCTTTCCATAAACAAAAGATTTACGGTTAAGCTCGCTGTTCACTTTTCTATCTGTAAGGAAAATGGCTTCTTTAGGGCACGCATCTTCACAGTCGCCGCAGAAGATACAACGCAGCATATTTATCTCATATACTGCAGCATATTTCTCTTCGCGATACAATTTTTCTTCTCCCGGTTTACGTTCGGCAGCTGTCATTGTAATAGCTTCTGCAGGACATGCTACTGCACATAATCCGCAGGCAGTGCAACGTTCAGCTCCATTGTCATCACGTTTCAACACATGCTGACCGCGGTACACAGCACTGAATTCACGTGTCTGTTCTGGATATTGTATAGTTGGTTTCTTTTTGAAGAAATGTGAAAATGTAATCATCATGCCCGAAAAAATAGCAGGAAGATATATCCTTTCATACAAAGACATCTCTTTATTTACAACAACTTTAGATCTTTTTGTTAATGGTTGCATCTTTTTTCTTACTTAATAAATACACTTAAAATTTCATGACGCATCATCCATGCACCTGTCAATACTAAATTCAAAATAGATAATGGTATCAATGTTTTCCATCCTAAATTCATCAGCTGATCATAACGGAAGCGCGGTATAGTCCAGCGAACCCACATGAAGAAGAAGATTCCGAAGAATATTTTTGCAAACAAAAATACCACGCCAAGTATTGCCAATAAGTTACCGTCATGAATAAAACGACCAACAAACGGCATATTGTAACCTCCAAAATAGAAGGTAGAAATTACCGCTGACGACACAAACATATTGATGTATTCAGCAAAAAGGTAGAAGCCCATTTTCATGGAACTGTATTCAGTATGGTATCCGCCAACTAATTCCTGTTCGCATTCAGGTAAGTCGAAAGGCGCACGATTGGTTTCTGCAAAAGCACAGATGATAAATATCAAACAGCCTAACGGTTGAACTAAAACGTTCCAGTGCCATCCTTGTTGCTGTGCAGCTATTTGTCCTACGCTTAATGTTCCGGTAGTCATAATAAGTGCGATGATGGAAATACCCATCGCTACTTCATAACTTATCATTTGTGATGAAGCACGCATTGCGCCCAACAGCGAATATTTATTGTTGGATGCCCAGCCGCCAATCATAATGCCATATACACCAATGGAAACTACTCCGAATAAATAAAGAATACCAATGTTTAAATCTGTAACCTGTAACGAATAACTTGTTCCGAAAAGGGTGATGGATGTTCCCCAGGGGATTACTACACCTGTCATACATGCTGTCAATAAGCTTAATCCGGGAGCAACGATAAAAAGAGTTCTGTTGGATACACTTGGTATCACCTCTTCTTTCATAAATAGTTTTACCGCATCAGCTACAGGCTGCAATATCCCGAACCATCCTGCTCTGTTAGGACCAAGTCTGTCCTGCAAAAAACCCGCTACCTTACGTTCAGCGTAAGTGCTGTACATGGCTATTAACAGTGTAACTGCGAAAACAATTACGGCCAGTACCAATTTATAAATTACATATCCTAACGTCATAATGCTTATTATTTCTTATCAGCAAGTTGTTTCTGCTGCTTTGCTACATCCAATTTCATTTTAGCCAGCACATTCTCATAATGATTCAAAGATATTACCGAGTGCGGATCAATATGTCTTGGTCCTTCGATTACCCAATCGTTAATATGCTTTTTCTCAAATCTGCATTCGTTACAAATAAATTCTTCCGGCTCACCCCATTTGTCCTTGCGGGAAGTAACACGAAGTATCTCATTTCCTTTCTCCCAAAGTGCCACCTTGCCCGAACATTTAGTACAACTGCGGTGTGCATTCATTGGTTTGGTAAACCATACACGGCTCTTGAATCGGAACGTTCTATCAGTTAAAGCACCTACAGGGCATACATCTATTACATTTCCAGAAAAATCATTGTCAATTACCTTTTCAATATAGGTGCTTATTTCTGAAGCATCGCCACGGAAAAGCATTCCCTGAAAACGATTGTCTGTCAACTGGTCAGCAGCTTTTACACAGCGGAAACACATGATGCAACGCGTCATGTGCAGCTTAATATATGGTCCTATATCTATCTTTGCAAATGTACGTCTGCTGAAATCGTAACGTGTTTTGGCTCCGCCATTTTCATAACCTAAATCCTGCAAATGACATTCGCCGGCCTGGTCGCATACAGGGCAATCAAGAGGGTGATTAATCAGTAGAAATTCTACTACACCACGTCTTGCTTCCAACACTTCGGGTGAAGTAGTATTTTGCACTTCCATGCCATCCATAACAGTGGTACGGCAGCTTGCAACAAGCTTCGGCATTGGTCTAGGATCTTTTTCCGAACCTTTCGATACTTTTACAATACAACTGCGGCAATATCCTCCGGAAGTTTTTAATTTTGAATGATAACACATTGTCGGGGGAGCAATGTTTTCACCTTGGTATCCAGGCTGATCTACTATCATTCTTGCGGCCTGCAAGATGGTTGTTCCGTCAGGCACTTCAATACTATGTCCGTCTATCGTTACTTTTGGCATTGTTTTATTTTATCTTCAATTCCTTATTATCTCCTTTTTAGCTCCACACCCCCATTTCTCACCTCCTCTAAACCTCTTTTCACTCCGCCGAATCTGTTTCTAACCCTCCATAAGCCATTTCCGCCTCTCCCGAATCCTCTTCTCACTCCACCGAATCCGTTTCACACTAACCCTAACCCTCTTCTAACTCACCCGAACCCATTTCAACCCTTCCCGAATCCATTTCCGCCTCACCCGAAACCGCTTCTCACTCACCCGAAACGGCTTCTTTTATTTTAATATTTGCTTCCATTTCACCCCCTTTTCCTACGGAGAACAAATTAATTGGTGCACTCTACACCACCGGCATAAAATCTTTTATCTTCTCAGGATACTTAATATAATCTTCAAATTCTTTTCTGAAATGTCTTATCGCACTTGCCACCGGCCAGGCCGCAGCATCTCCAAGCGGACAAATAGTATTTCCTTCAATCTTCCGTTGAATATCCCAAAGCAAATCAATATCACCAGGTTTGCCATGTCCCTCCACAATCCGGTGAAGTATTTTCTCCATCCATCCTGTACCTTCTCTGCATGGCGAACATTGTCCGCAGCTTTCATGATGATAGAAACGGGCAAACGTATATAGGTTTTTCACAATACTTGTAGTCTCATCATACACTATAAATCCTCCCGAACCAAGCATTGTTCCGGTAGCAAAGCCGCCATCACTCAAACTTTCGTAAGTCATCAAACGTGGTTCGCCTTTCTCTGTTTTTAATATTAATTCAGCGGGTAAAATAGGCACCGAAGAACCTCCTGCAACTACTGCTTTCAATTTTCTTCCGTTAATAATTCCTCCGCAATATTCATCAGAATAAATAAATTCTTCAACCGGCACACCCATTTCAATTTCATACACGCCCGGTTTATTTATATGCCCCGATGCCGAAATTAATTTAGTACCTGTACTTCTTCCCACACCAATCTTTGCATATTCATCACCGCCCATATTCACAATCGGACAAACTGCCGCAATTGTTTCCACATTATTCACCACAGTAGGGCAACCATACAAACCAGCAATAGCCGGGAATGGCGGTTTAATACGAGGATTGCCACGTTTCCCTTCCAGTGATTCAAGCAAAGCAGTTTCTTCTCCGCAGATATAAGCACCTGCACCCACCTGCACATAACAATCATGCGAAAACTCGGTTCCTAAAATATTCTTGCCCAATAGTCCTGCTGCATACGCCTCATTTATTGCATTCTCCAGAATTCGTGCAACATAAAAATACTCACCTCTTATATATATGTAAGATGTTTTAGCACCTAAAGCATAGCTCGAAGTAATCATTCCCTCAATTAAAGCATGAGGAATTTTCTCCATTAAATATCTGTCTTTAAAAGTTCCCGGCTCCGATTCATCAGCATTACAAACCAGATAACGTTCTACTCCCGGAGGTTTTGCAAGAAAACTCCATTTCATTCCTGTCGGAAAACCTGCTCCTCCTCTTCCTCTCAATCCCGATTTTTTTACCTCTTCTACTACAGCATCAGGAGTCATTGTTTTCAACGCTTTTTCTACCGAAGCATATCCGCCATGCTGACGATATACTTCCAGCGTATTTATCCCCGGAACTTTATCGTTATGTATTAATATTTTCTTGCCCATTGATTAAAGCGTATTCTTATAGTCTAAATCAGTATAACTTCTTTGTTTTCCCGCAGAGCGATAATCTTCTATCAACGCATCCACCTTTTCTTTAGTAAGGTTTTCATGGTAAGAAGCTCCAACCTGCAACATCGGTGCACCTCCACAGCTTCCCAAACATTCAACGGTTTTTATAGTGAACATACCATCCTTAGTAGTTTCTCCTTCTTTTATTCCAAGTCTTTTCTCCAGATGTTTTACTACATCCTCCGAACCGCGCGCCCAGCAGGAAGAAGTACGGCATACTTCAATCAGACATTTGCCAACAGGTTTCAAGTTGAACATCGAATAAAACGAAGCTACTTCATACACTTCAATTGGTTTTATTTTAAGTATTGAAGCAACATAATCCATTGTTTCAGAACTCAACCAACCATCAAATTCTGCTTGTGCAATATGTAAAATCGGTATCAATGCCGATTTATGTTTGCCTTCGGGATAACGCTTGATTAGTTTATCAACCAACGCAAGAGTCTCTTCATTAAATTTTATTTCTTTAGCCATTCTTACTGTTCAATCTAATTAAGCATCCAATTCTCCCGCAATCACATTCATACTACTCATTGTCAAAATTGCATCCGACAATAAACAACCTTTTATCATCTCAGTATATGCCTGATAATAAATAAAGCATGGTCTGCGAATGTGCATACGGTAAGGAGCACGTCCTCCTTCACTTATAATATAGAAACCAAGTTCTCCGTTTCCGCCTTCAACAGCATGATAAATTTCTCCCTTTGGAATATTCGCTTCGCCCATCACTATTTTGAAATGATAAATCAACGCTTCCATATTGTTATATACATCTTCTTTTGGAGGAAGTACAAAGTCAGGAACATTTGCGGTGAAAACACCAGCAGGTTCTTTCTTCACCTTTTCAATCGCCTGTTTAATGATGCTCATACTTTGCCACATCTCTTCTTCACGCACCATAAAGCGGTCGTATGTATCGCCATTTGTTCCTACAGGAACAATAAAATCAAACTCTTCATATGAAGAATAAGGGTTCATTACACGCACATCATAATCAACACCTGCCGCACGTAAATTAGGACCGGTGAAACTGTATTGCAAAGCCATCTCTGCTGATATAGGTCCACAGCCAATGGTTCTGTCCATAAATATGCGGTTACGAACCAATAACTTTTCAAACTCTTTTAATCCTTTAGGAACTTCTTTAAGGATAGTATCAAGGATATTCCAAACCTTCGGAGAGAAATCACGTTCCATGCCGCCAACTCTACCAATGTTGGTTGTTAATCGTGCTCCGCAAATTTCTTCAAACAATTCATAAATACGTTCACGAAGCTGGAAGATATAGAAATAAACTGTTAATGCTCCTGTATCAACACCTATAACGCTATTGCAAATCAAGTGATCGGCAATACGCGACAATTCCATAATGATAACACGTAAGTACTGCGCACGTTTTGGAACTTCTATATTAAATAGTTTTTCAACCGCCATATGCCATCCCATATTATTTATTGGAGATGAGCAATAATTCAATCGGTCAGTAAGAGTGGTTATCTGGTAATAATTTCTGTGTTCGGCTATCTTTTCAAATGCACGGTGAATATATCCTACCGTTGATTCAGCTTCAACAATTATTTCACCATCCATTTTCAACACGTTCTGGAAAATACCATGTGTTGCCGGGTGGGTAGGGCCAAGATTTAATGTAGTATATTCTTTCTCTATTAAATCGGTGTTTGTGTTTTTCTCTTTAGTCATACCTTCACCTTATTATCGTCCAAACATTTTATCGTCTTTATCTTCACGTGTTCCATCTTCTAAAGGAAACTCCTTACGCATTGGATGATACTCCATATCATCCAGATTAAGTATTCTTTTTAAATTAGGATGACCTGTGAAATTGATTCCAAAGAAATCAAATTCCTGACGCTCCATCCAATTGGCACCTTTAAATACTGGTGTTATAGAAGGAACATTCGGTTCGTTGATGTTAAAAAATACTTTTAATCTTATTCTGTAATTATTGCTGAGGCTGTGTAACTGATACATCACACCCAGCTCGTGACCTTTATTATCAGGATAATGCAGGCCTGCCAGATTAGTTAGAAATTGAAAGGAAAGCTCCTCGTCGTTGTAAAGAAAACGTAC
>CAIRRW010000515.1 GCA_903881065.1 uncultured Bacteroidota bacterium | reverse complement strand
TTTTTTCAGCTTTAAAAAAAGTTTTTTTCGCTTTAAAAAATATTTTTTGAGTGCCAAAACGACTTTTTTAGGTTTTAATGGGGTTTCAGAGGGTTGGAGGTGGAAAAAAGGGTGTTTTTGGGAGGGAAATTAAAATAGTCGCCTTGACAAACTTTTATAACTTTGCGCTACTAGTAAAAAGGATTTATAGCGCAAATCCTAATTACTTTTAAGGCTTTGCGCTATAAAGTGACGATGGGTTTCGCATAATAAATGTTATGCGTAATGCTGAAAGACGTGCTAACTTGAAACGAACAGAACATTAATGAAAAAAATAGCACTCATAATATTTATATTACTTTTTGGACGTTTGGAATTCTTTGGACAAAGCGGTTACGTTGGTTCTTTTAATGGTAACCTTAACCTTAACGATAATAATGGATACATTGCTTGGACAGGAACTGCCATTGCTTCGGCACTCAATTCACTTACAATTGCAGGTAATCTAAGAAAGCTTCATAAACCAGACAGGTTTAAATCAAATGCAATTTTTTGGATTATTACTGGAACTTTTCAATCCTTAATTGGCGTAGGTATTGCCTCAGATAAAAAAGGATACAACAATGCAGACATTCCGGCAGGGGTAAATATTGGCGTGGGATTAGCAACCATAACAGCAAGTATTATAAGACTTGCAAGTAAAAGCGCGCCTAAAGAAAATAAACTAAGTTATAATTTTTATTATTTGCCAACGGCAGATAGAAATCGTATTACAGTTGGTTTACACTTATCTCTACGACTGAATTAGAACAACAAAAAATGACAAAAGAATATATAACAAAGAAAAAGAAAGCCGAACGCATAACATAAGTAGCTGTTGCACAACCCTCAAAAAATAAAAGAATAAGAAAAAACAGACTTCAATAGAAGCATTTTAAGAGAAGATGATTTTGTGAGTGTGGGATTTTGTGTTTGAAAATCAACAGTAGGCGCGAAGCTGAAGCATTGCTATGTGCGGTTGGGCTTCGTGACATTTTTAATAAGTAAGTTGTACTTACGCAACAAAATAAAAAAACTCTTTACAAAAGATGTAAAGAGTTTTTTATATTTCTCAATTAATTTATTTACTCAACAGTTCTTTCACAATACCGGAAATTACTTTTCCGTCTGCTTTTCCAGCTAATTGTTTGGTAGCGGCACCCATCACTTTTCCCATATCGGCTGCCGAAGTAGCACCTACAGCAGCAATAATTTTAGCCACTTCTGCTTTTATTTCTTCTTCACCCATTTGTTTCGGCAAATACGCTTCAATCACCGCTGCCTGCGCCAGTTCCACCTCTGCCAAATCCATTCTGTTTTGCGTTTTATATACATCCGCAGTTTCTTTGCGTTGTTTCACCATCTTCTGCATGGCTTTCAATTCAGTTTCTTCCGAATATCCTTCCGCCGAAGTCTTCAAAATTATTATTGCCGATTTAATTGCTCGTAAAGCTTCCAGCCTTGCTGCATCCTTTGCCAGCATAGCAGTTTTAATCTCTGTATTTATTTTATCTTCTAACATAATTTGTATTGTTTTTATTATTGATTGGCATCAAAATTACTAATTATATACTTAACATAGAAACCTAAACCGGAAACATCCACAGTTATTAACAAAAGTGCCTTGATTAAGCGGTTTTTAATGTTTATAAACTCCGGTACAAACTTATCCAAACATCATTCATTAAATCTAATTTTGTGAGATAATAAATACATAAATATCTTAAAATGAAAAAAAGAACCTATTATATTTCGACTGTTTTAGTTGCAATGGCATTAACAGCGTGCGTACCTCAAAAACTGATGGAAGATGAGCAAACGAAACGCAAAAGTTGTGAAACAGAATTGGCAGCATTAAAAACTTCGTCGCAGGATTGCGATGCCAAACTTGCGGAAGTAAGTCGCCAACTTGCAGATGATGAGCGTGAAATAAAAAGTTTGAAGAGAGATACTGCAAGAGTAGGGGACGATTTAAGAAGTGTAACTACTAAATACGATAAGCTCAATCAAATAAACGACCAGTTGCTTACTAAATATAATACACTATTGGAAGGTAATCTGAAGGATACAAAAAAGATTTCCGGCGAATTGCAAACCACTCAGGAGGAGCTTTTGAAAAAACAGGATGATTTAAAGAAACTGGAAGCTCAACTTAACAATCAGAAAAAGCAACTGGATGACTTGAGTGCTGAATTGCAAAAGAGAGAAGCTCGCGTATCCGAATTGGAAAACATACTTAAAAGCAAAGACGAAGCAACTAACGATTTAAAGAAAAAACTTTCGGAAGCATTATTCGGATTCGAAGGAAAAGGATTGACTGTAACTCAGAAGAACGGAAAAGTATATGTATCAATGGATGAAAGTTTATTATTTGCTTCGGGAAGTATAAAAGTGGAAGATAAAGGACAGGAAGCAATAACAAAAGTGGCGAAGGTATTGGAACAGAATAAAGATATCAATGTACTTATTGAAGGACATACTGACGATGTACCAATGACTGGCAAAGCCGAAATAAAAGACAATTGGGATTTATCTGTTTTAAGAGCAACATCTATTGTAAAGATAATTGCAAAGAATTCGTCCATTGACCCAAAACGACTTACTGCGGCAGGTTGTGGTGAATATTTCCCTATCGACCCAGCTAAAACGGCAGAAGCACGTAAAAAAAACAGGAGAACTGAAATTATTTTAACTCCTAAATTAGATGAGTTATTTAAAGTACTCGAAACAAAATAAGATTGAAATTTCAGTATCTAAATTCTTAATCTTCATTATAAGTAAATAATAAGTATGAAAAATATATTCCTGTCATTTCTCTTTACATTAATTGTTGGCTTTTCGTTTGCTCAACCGGTAACCGAATACTGGGATACCGAGCAAACGAAAAAGAAATCGGAACAACAAATGAAAAACGGTATGCAGGATGGTAAATTCACTGCATGGTACCAAACTGGTGAGGTAGAGAAGGAGGGAAACTTCACGATGGGAAAAGAGAATGGAAAGTTTATTACGTATTATCCCGGAAAGAAAATTAAGATAGAGGAAAATTATTCATTAGGGAAAAAGAATGGTGCTTGGAAATACTGGTATATCAACGGAAAAAAAGCGCAGGAAACATATTTTAAAGATGATAAAAATGATAGCACCTGGCTTGGCTGGTATGAAAACGGCAAACAAAAAAGTATAGAGAATTATAATCTCGGAAAGAAAGAAGGGAAATGGACTTACTATTATGACAATGGACAAAAAGAAAGTGAAGGGGTATTTAAAAATAATAAAGCAGAAGGAATTTATCTTGGATGGCATGCCAATGGAGTAAAACAAACGGAAGGGCAATATAAGGATGGAAAAGAAACAGGAACATGGAAGGAATATTTTACCAACGGAAAACCGAAGCAGGAGTTAGTTTATGAAAACGGAGAGTCTTTATTAATGAGTCAATGGCTTAAAACTGGTGTGCAGGTTATAAAAGATGGGAATGGCAAAATAACTACAATGTATAATAACGGTAAGAAAAAAAGTGAAGGTGATTATAGAGGAGGCAGGATGGAAGGGGAGTGGATGTTTTATACTTCCACCGGAGAAAAAGATTTCAAGGTTAACTATGTGAAAGGTAAAAAGGAAGGAGCATGTACCAATTGGTTTAAGAATGGGAAATTAAAAAGCGAAGGTACCTATGCCAATGATAAGAAAAACGGTTATTGGAAATGGTATGACGAATCAGGGAAAATTGAGATGGAAGGAACTATAACCAATGAAATTCGCGAAGGAAAGTGGATGTATTGGTTTCCGACAGGGATAAAAGAATCGGAAGGATATTATAAGAATGATCTTCAAGATAGTCTTTGGAACTATAATTATAAAGCAGGTGTAAAATGGAAAGCAGGAAAATATAAAGCAGGTAAAAAGGATGGGCAATGGACAACATGGTATGAGAACGGACAGAAGTTGAATGAAGGGAAATTTGCTAATGGTAAAGAAGAAGGGACATGGCAATCATGGTATGATGATGGTGTGTTGAAGGATGAAGGGGATTTTAAAGCAGGCAGAATGAACGGAAGTTGGAAAGGATTTCTACCAAATAAAACTCCTATATATGATGGATTTTATAAGGATGATTTGAAAGATGGCAACTGGAAGCTGTATTATGAAACAGGGAAACTTCATCAGGAAGGCATATATAAGATAGGAAAAAAGAATGGGCATTGGACGGAATACACACCTCATAGTATTAAAGATAACGAGGGAGAATATAAAGATGATAAGCAGGACGGTTCGTGGACATATTATTATGAAACAGGAGTAAAGGCAATTGAACAAAACTTCAGGGAGGGATTATTAAGTGGTGATAGCAAGAGCTGGTATGAAGATGCGAAGCTTAAAAGTACCACCTCCTATGTGTTAATGAAAGGAAAAAAAGGACGACTTGATAGCCAACCCAATGGGAAATGGATTTATTATGATAAGAATGGCAATATTGTAATGGAGACTATCTATAAAAATGGAGTGAAAGTGAAGTAATAACTGAATTTAAATCTTCTATTTTTTTCTTTCGTTATATTTCAAATTATTCTCCAAAAAATTCTATTAGTGTAAACGTGTTTTTCAAACGTACACCTCTTTCTGTGCGTTGAACTGTGCAGCATTCATTCACTGCATCATGTTCAAAAAACAGAATGTATTCATTATCCGCAGCTGTGTTCAAAAAGTTTTCCTTTTCAGTAATTGTTAATAGCGGTCGGGTATCATATCCCATAACATAAGGCAATGGAATATGTCCAGTTGAAGGAAGTAAATCTGCCATAAAAACAATTGTTTTTTCTTTATACTTTATATGTGGTAACATCATCGCATCCGTATGTCCACGCATATATCCAAGTGTAATATTTGCTCCAAGCTGTGTACTGTTTTCTCCATCAATAAATTTCAACTGCCCACTTTCCTGAATTGGTAAGATGTTTTCTTTTAAAAAACTTGCCTTCTCTCTTGCATTAGGTTTTACAGCCCATTCCCAATGTTCGGCATTACTCCAATAGGTTGCATTTTTAAAAGCAGTTCCCAGTTTTGTTCTGTCTTCGTTATATTTTATACTGCCTCCACAATGGTCGAAATGAAGATGTGTTAAGAACATATCAGTAATATCATCAGCATTGAAGCCTGCCTTTTTTATAGAGCTGTCCAACGAATCATTTCCATTAAGATAATAATGACCGAAGAATTTTGCATCCTGTTTGTTGCCCATTCCATTATCAACTAATATTAATCTGTTACCATCTTCAATAAGTAAACAGCGCATCGCCCAGTTGCACATATTGTTTTCATCCGATGGATTAGTTTTATACCAAATTGATTTAGGAACCACACCAAACATTGCTCCTCCATCTAATTTAAAATTGCCGGTATTAATTACGTGTAATTTCATATATGAATTTTTTACGAAGATACTAAGGTTATATCAAATGAAGATAAACACATTAGATAAAACTCTATTTAGTATCTTTACATGTCTAAATAATTTTTCAGTACAAATGGATTTATCAAAGCTTAAAAAACGTCCTTCCTATCCTTTCGAAACTATTGCTGTGGCTGTTTCTTTTTCGTCACGTTGTGAATTTTTATTGGCTGAAGCGAAACGGATTGCAGATACTTGCGCTGCCAATTTAATATTATTGCATGTAGGTGAAAAAACTTCGGAGAAAGAACAGGTGTTGGATAAATTGATTGCTAAAAGTGGGATTGATACCAATAAAAGCAGATTGATATGGATGGAAGGAGAACCGGTAGACACCATTTTGCAATTATGTAAATTAAATATTGTTGATTTATTAATACTTGGTGCATTGGAGAAAGAAAACTTCCTTAAGTTTTATATTGGTTCCATCGCCCGCAATATAAGCCGAAGAGCGAAGTGTTCAGTATTATTATTCACGCATCCTTCTACCAAGCCTCAAAAGTTTAAGAAGTTTATTGTTAATGGAGTAGACAACCCTAAAACAATTCATACCATAAATACAGCTTTATATATTGCCAAACATTTTAAGGTAAATGATGTAACAATTGTAAATGAAGTGGAGGTGCCTGGCCTTGCAATGACAATAGCAGAAGATAGCACGGCACCACAGACAAAGGAAATCAAAAAAAACTTTGAGGAAGAGTCCGAAGAAATATTGCAAACTATTATTGAAAAATGTGATGTTGGGAATGTAAGTGTCTCCAATAAAGTTTTGAAAGGGAAACCAGGGTATGCAATAAGTAAATATGCAAGAGATAAGAGTGCAGATCTTCTTATCATTAATTCTCCTGACACCAATCTTAATTTATTTGATAGGATATTCGCTCACGGTATCGAATATATTTTGGCCGATTTACCTTGTAACGTATTAATTGTTCATTCCCGCGTATAGGTTATATGGTTAAACTAGCACACTCCGAATTAATTGTTTTGCTTTTATCAATCAGTGCAATGCTGATTATTTCCCGCATTTTTGCTGAGTTAGGAAAAAAGCTGAAACTACCTGTGGTAATGGGCGAGCTGATAGTCGGAATAATTCTTGGCCCGACTATTTTAGGGATGTTATACCCTGATGTATTTAATTATTTGTTTCCACGAACAGGAAATATTCCTATTGCTTTAGATGGAATATTTAGTTTGTCTGTTATCATGTTATTATTTGTTGCTGGTATGGAAGTGCAGCTTTCACTGGTTCTCAAACAAGGCAAAGTTGCAGTTTATACTTCCATGTTCAGTATGGTAATTCCTTTTTTTACAGGGTTTGCAGTTGCATGGTTCTTCCCTGAAATATTTTCAATAAGTAATGAACCTGAACCAAAATTATTATTCGCCTTGTTTTTTGGAACAGCATTATCTATTTCCGCATTGCCTGTAATTGCGCGCATTTTAATGGATATGAATTTATTTAAAACAAATATCGGTATGGTAATAATTGCTTCGGCAATGTTCAATGATTTGATCGGATGGTTGATTTTTTCTTTTGTTTTAAGTTTAACAAACTCTTCAACGCATGGCGAACACTTGAGTTTGTGGTATACCATCGCTTATATTTTAGGCTTCGGATTATTTATGCTAACCATTGGCAAAAAAATTATTGATAAAACATTGCCATGGATGCAGTCAAAATTATCATGGCCAGGGGGTGTACTTTCCATCTCATTAGGTATATGTTTATTATCAGCAGCATTTACCGAATCAATTAATATCCATGCTATATTAGGTGCTTTCATTGCTGGCATCGCATTCGGTGACAGCGTTCATCTTCGCGAACAGGCAAGAGAAATTATACATCAGTTTGTAACTAATTTCTTCGCGCCATTATTTTTTGTTTCCATTGGATTAAAAGTAAACTTTATTGAAAATTTCAATCCTTTGATTGTTGCAATAGTTTTAGCGCTTGCATTTATTGGAAAAGTATTGGGTGCCACCATTGGCGCAAGGCTGGGAGGAATGAGTAAAAATCATGCATTGGCTGTTGGTTTTGGGATGAATGCAAGAGGTGCAATGGAAATAATACTTGGCACATTAGCATTAAATGCGGGATTAATATCAAAACCAATATTTGTGGCATTGGTTATTATGGCACTTGTTACAAGCTTAACAAGCGGTCCATTGATGAAAAGATTTATAGATAAATAATTACTTTTAAATAATGTTAGGACTCAAATTAGTTACTGACCCTAGATGGGTTAATGTCGTAGAATCAAACATTGAAGAAATATTAACAGACCATGCGTGGTGCGAACAAAAAGCTGCCACCAATGCATTGTCACTGATAATCAATAACCCAAATTGTACCGAAATGGTTACTGCTCTTATTGCGCTTGCCAAAGAAGAGTTGGAACATTTTGAACAGGTACATAATATTATAAAAGCAAGGGGGCTCAAGTTAGGACTTGAACGTAAAGATCATTATGTAAATGAACTTTATAAATTCATGCAAAAGGGAGGAAGCCGTAAATCATCTCTTGTTGATAGGCTGTTGTTTTCAGCAATGATTGAGGCTCGCAGTTGCGAGCGTTTCAAAGTTCTTTCTGATAATATTCAAGATGAAGAACTCGCTAAATTTTATCGTGAGTTAATGATTTCTGAAGCAGGACATTATACGACCTTCCTTGGATTTGCCCGTAAATATGGAGAAGGAATAGATATTGATAAAAGATGGAATGAATGGATTGAGTTCGAAGCTTCCATAATAACTAATTATGGAAAGCACGAAACAGTGCATGGATAGCAATA
>CAIRRW010000514.1 GCA_903881065.1 uncultured Bacteroidota bacterium | reverse complement strand
ATTACAAAATATGATTATTCAGCAGAAAGTGACACTGAGTTTTGTTTGGGATTGAATTATGTTTTGCTGCGGCCGGCATTTCTGAAGGCTAAAACTACAGTTAGAAAAATAAGTTTTGTAAAGAGGGTATTTATAAGTATGGGTGCTGCAGATATAAATAATATCACTCAGAAATTTACTGAAGCATTAATTCAAATAAAAAGCATTGAAGAAATACATTTGATGTTAGGTGCTATAAACCCTAATTTAAAAAGCATTGACAAACTTATTACTGAAAATAAACACGTAAACATTATTAAACATTTTAATATTTCGGCAAATGAATTAGCAACATTGCTTGAACATTGCGATGTTTCTATTTGCCCTGCAAGCAGCATTTCGCTTGAGTCATCAGCAATAGGTATTGGATTGGTTTCGGGATATACTGCTTCGAATCAGCTGGGAATATTGAATGGTTTGGTTAATAATAATGCAGCAATTAATTTTGGTGATATGAATTTACTTAGTGTTGCTGAAATAGAAAACAGGTTTGAAAGCATTGTGAATAATCCAGAACAGTTGAATGAATTAATTTTAAATCAATCGAAAATGATTGATGGTAAGTCACCAGAACGGTTACGGAAGGTTTTTAAAAACTTATCAAGAAAGAAAAAGAATGTTGATTTGCATTTTAGATTTGCAGAGGAAAAGGATACCGATTTATATTTCAATTGGGCGAATGATGAGGTTGTAAGAGCAAATTCGTACAATCAGGAACCGATAGTTTATGAAAATCATGTAAATTGGTTTCGTTCGAAATTGAAATCAGAAGAATGTTTTTTCTATCTCTTCTTATCTCAGGAAAATAAACCTGTAGGGCAAGTGCGGATTGATAAAAGCGGTGATGAAGTTGTTATTGGAATATCTGTAGATGATCGTTTTAGAGGATATTCATTAGGAGCAAAAATGCTTATTATGGCTTGTGATGATTATCTTAAAAAGCACCCACAATCAACGATTATTGCTTATATAAAAAAGGAAAATACAGCTTCTTTAAATATCTTTGTGAAAGCAGGTTTCTCAGATATTGTGGAAGTAATGGAACACAATTCGGAAAGTTATAAATTGACAAAAAAACTATCTTAACAGATGAACGATATTAAAATAGGAAATTATACCATCGGCGCTAACCACAAGCCTTTTATAATTGCGGAGATGAGTGGGAATCACAATCAATCGCTGGACAGAGCATTGGAACTTGTAGATGCTGCTGCTGCTGCAGGTGCGCATGCATTAAAATTGCAGACTTACACTGCTGATACCATTACCATGAAAGGTGCTTATACGATTCAGGATAAAAATTCACTTTGGAATGGTAAGGAACTTCACGACTTATATAAAACCGCACATACCCCTTGGGAATGGCATAAAGCGATATTTGAGAGAGCAAAGGAAAAAGGAATGGAAGCCTTCAGTTCGCCTTTTGATGAAACAGCAGTTGATTTTTTGGAATCATTAAATGTACCTGCTTTTAAAATTGCTTCCTTTGAAAACACACACCATCCGCTATTAAGAAAGGTGGCTGCAACTGGTAAGCCTGTTATTGTTTCTACCGGAGTGAGCACTTTGGAAGATATTGTAGAAAGTGTAGAAGTGTTGCGTAAGGCGGGTTGTAAAAATATAATACTATTGAAATGCACCAGCACCTACCCTGCAACCCCAGAAAACACTAACTTAATTACAATACCAAACATGCAGGAAAAACACAAATGTATTATCGGTTTATCTGATCACACTATGGGAACAGGTGTTTCGGTAGCAGCTGTTGCTTTGGGTGCACGCATTATTGAAAAACATTTTACGTTAAGAAGAGCTGACGGTGGTGTAGATAGCTCGTTTTCATTAGAACCAGAAGAATTAAAAGCATTGGTGGTGGAAACAGAACGTGCGTTTTTAGCATTAGGAAAAGTATTTTATGGCATTCAACCTGCGGAAGAAAAAAGTGTTTTCTTCAAACGTTCCATATATGTTTCAAAGGATATTAAAAAAGGAGAAAAATTCAGCACTGATAATTTACGAATCATTCGTCCTGCAAACGGATTGGCTCCAAAATATTGGGATGATGTTATAGGGAAAGTAGCGAAATCAGAACTAAAAGCAGGAACACCTTTAACTACGGGCAGTTGGGAATAATAGAAAAACAAGCAACTAAGAATTTAATCTACTCTTATCTTGGAGCAGGGTTAGGTTTTATTACTGTAATGTGGACTGCGAATTTGTTTACAACTTCGGAAAACGGAGTAACGACATTGATAATTTCCTATGCGGCACTCTTTTCTCAGTTTGCTAACCTTGGTTTCAATTCTGTAACGATACGACTTTTCCCATATTTCAGAAATAAAGAAAAAGGACATCATGGATTTTTATTCTATGCAATACTTGTTACTCTTATTGGATTTACACTTTGTTATATTGTCTTTCTGTTTCTTCAGCCACACCTAATTGAAAGCAATAAATTAAAGTCGGCATTGTTTGTAAATTATCTATTTTATTTAATGCCTCTTACATTTTTCACTGTTTTCTATAATATTTTTGATAGTTATCTCCGCGCAAGCTATAGTTCAGTTATAGGCTCATTTAGTAAGGATTTTCTGCAGAAGATTTTAATCATCTTTATGATATTTCTTTACTTTCTGAAAATTATTGATTTCCGAATTTATATAATGGGATATATAATATCAACCTGCCTGCCTACGATATTTCTGCTTGTATATATAATAAAACAGGATGAATGGCATATAAAACCGATACGAGGTTTTGTAACAAAAGAACTGAGAAATGAAATGGTGAACCTAAGCATCTTTTCCATCCTAGCTGGCGGTGCAAGTGCCATCATTTTAAATATTGATTCGATAATGGTGAATAAATTTCTTGGAGAAGCTGATACCGGTATTTATCGTATTGTTGGCTACTTCGCAACTATAATGCTTATTCCTGCAAGGTCACTTTATCGTATTTCATCAAGTATTGTTGCTGAAAATTTCAAGCAGAAAAAAATATCTGAAATTCATAAACTTTATATACAAAGCTGTAATAGCCAATTGGCAATAGGCGCATTGTTTTTTATCGGTGTATGGGTTAACCTTGATAATATTTTGCATTTATTACCTGCTGCGTATTCGCCTGGAAAATATGTTATACTAGTCCTAAGTGCAGGATTTTTAATAGAGATGGCTACCGGAATTAATCAGGTAATAATTGCCAACTCCGCTTTTTATCGTTTCGATGCCTATTTTGTATTTATAGTAGTAGGATTTACAGTGTTAGCTAATTACATTTTTATACCACTTTTTGGAATCATGGGTTCGGCTATAGCCACTGCATTAACAGTAGTTACGTCAAACATTTTGCGTTATGGATTTCTGCTTATTAAATTTAAAATGCAACCCTTTACAACCAATACATTAAAATTAATTTTTATTGCTGCAATTGCAATTTCACCGAGTTTCTTTATTCCATATTTACATAATCTTTACCTTGATATTGCCATAAGAAGCGGGATAGTTAGCGGGATATTTGTTCTATTAATTTTAAGAATGGAAGCTACTCCAGAATTGAATATTAAGATTAGAAGGAATATTAAACGGTTTTTAAAATAAATCTTCCTCTTCCCTACTATTGAGGAATGATATTTGGCTAATCGTTATCATTTAAAGAAAAAATATTCATTACTCTATTATTGGGTTCATTCTATTATTTTAAATGAGCATTACTAAGTTCTTTTTGTTTACTTTCGCAACATAATCTAACCAAAACACCAAACTTTGAAAGAGAAATATGATGTAATAATTGCCGGAGGAGGGCTTGCCGGACTGACACTTTCTATTCAACTCAAAAGAGCTAATCCGAATATTTCTATTCTGATACTTGAATACAGAGATTCAATTGCCCCTATTGCAGCCCATAAAGTAGGTGAATCTACAGTTGAGCTTGCAACACATTATTTTCGTGAAGTACTTGATTTGAAAGGATACCTTGAAGAATTTGAGCTGCCAAAACATGGATTGCGGTTTTTCTTTCATACAAATACAAAGGAAAATATTTCCAGCCGTGTTGAATTGGGGCCGCGGTTAAAATTGCCTGTACCTAGCCACCAAATTGACAGAGGTACATTTGAAAATTATCTTGAGAAACATACAAAAGAATTAGGTACTGAGTTTCTGTTGGGAGCAAGAGTAAAAGATGTTAACTTTTCGGCTGAAGGACATGATGTAATATATAATCACGAGGAAACGGAAAAACACATAAAAGCCAAATGGCTAGTGGATGCAACAAGCCGATTTAGTTTATTGAAACGTAAATTAAAATTCGAGAAAACTGCTCCTCATAATGTAAATTCAGTTTGGTTTAGAATAAAAGGTGTTGTTGATATTGATGACTGGAGTGACAATAAAGAATGGAAAACATTATTAGCTCCAAGACTGCGTTATTTAAGCACAGTGCATTTTATAGATAAAGGATATTGGCTTTGGATAATTCCATTAGGATCTAAAAATACCAGTATTGGAATTGTGGCTGATGAAGATATCCATCCCTTTGCAACCATAAATACCTATAAAAAAGCGGTGGAATGGATAGAGAAAAACGAACCACTTGCTGCTAAATATGTTTGTCCCCCTGAAGAAGAAATTTTAGATTTCAGAATATTAAAACACTTTGCCCACGACAGCAATAGGCTATATTCTTCTGACAGATGGGCAGTTACAGGTGAAGCAGGTTTGTTTCTTGATCCTTTTTATTCTCCTGGAAGTGATTTTATAACACTGAACAATACATGGTTAGGCGATTTAATTGTGCGAGACATGCAAGGCGAAGATATTACGGTAAGAGCAGAAGTATATGAACGCGCCCATTTATCATGGTTTCAGAGTTGGTTGCCAATTTATCAGGATAAGTACAAATTGATGGGTAATTCACAGATAATGGTTATTAAGATATTTTGGGATTGGGCTATATACTGGTCCGTACCATGTGTATTGTTTACCAACAAAGGTTTTACTGATTTAAAAGTTTTGAAAGAATTGTTTGCTACTGAGACTTCATTGGGTCGAAAGTTTGCAAACCTTAACAAACGAATGCAGGACTTATTTATTGAATGGCTTCCTTACGAAAACCAAGTATTTACTCACAGATACATTGACCCATTCGATATCGAATATCTTCAAGAATTTCAGCAGGGAATAGAAACACAATACAGTACTGTTGACTTATTAAACAAGATAGCAGCGAACATAAAGATTTTAGAACAAGTCGCTGCAGAAGTATTCCGATTAATTAGCAATCAGGCAAAAGGCACTCCATTTGATATGAAAGTAAATCCATATACAATGAGTCTAACAGAAACTGTTGATACTAGCAGCGAACTTGCAATACCTCTTGATTCAGCAATTGCAGAGAACGTAAAAGTAATGTGGTTTTATAATAATATGATATAGAAGTCTCCTAACTTATTTTAACAAGTAGTTTTATTAGCGAAGAAACTAATATCTTTGGAGTTATATACCTAAAGGTATATGTTTGTCGAGTTGATTTTTTAGTTTTAAAAAAGATTCCTCATTAGATAATTTACCTTCAATTACTGATAATAAAAGTTTTAACGATTGGAATAAATTCATAGAAGATTTTTTTCTTTCAGTTGTTGGTAATCTCTCTTCAGAAGATATCTGCATTTCCTCGTAAAACCATTCCATAAAATTATCATTGTCTGTATATCCTGCAATTACATGAATACAAGCATACAAACAGAGCTCTTCTTCTAAATCGAATATTAATGGCTGACCTAATTCGGCTTCACTAATTTTTAACATTACTGAATCTAACTTATTCCTTATTTCGTATCCAAGATTGAAAACTCGTTGGGAATAGTCCGACGGGATATTCATTAAGGCCTCTGATAACTGAACAGAGGTTACTAATAAGGCTGCGCTTACTGAATTTAATTTGACATAATATGGTTTTGCAATCATTGAAGAAGTTAGTAATTAGATGTCATAATTTTTTCCCATTTATCATCTGTGACACTATTCCTTTGTTTTTGGTAATATCAGCTCGTATCACCCCAATTAAATGACTTAACATATAAAAATATGCTAAATATTGGAAAAAACTATGTACTTGTTTGATGTTCCTGTGAATTTCTTTAAGAAATGGTACATCTTCAAATGCCAGCCCTAATCCTGTTATTGCCATTATTAAAATAATAATGTAGAAGAATAGGTAGCCGTATTTTGCTAAAAGATAATGACGTTTATCGTTCTTTTCAACAAGATCCATATTAGAAATAGCCAGTGCCTTTTTAATTTTATTTTTTAGCTTTTCTTCTTTTGAGTTACTTACTTCAATTATTATTCGACTAAACAATAGAAAACATAACCCATAACCAACCCAAGTGTGTAAATCCCATAGCTTATCATTATATTCATGAGCTACAGCTTTGGCTTGATCATGTGTTACAGTTCCTCCATTTTCTTCAATTTGTGCCTGAACCATCGGAATATTTGGTCTTGTTTTAAAAAGTGTGGAAGCAAATAAAACAGTTACAAGGGAAGATAAAATCACTGCGAAAAAAGTCCAATGCCATATTCGTATCGCTAACGAATGATTTTCATTAAATAAAGAGTTAGAAGAGTTCAAAATATATTGTTTAAATGTTATTTCGACCAAATATAGGATTAATAATCAAATGAAATCATTTTTTTGAATTAAATATTCCTTATCAAATTCCTTACAATTTCATTAGTAAATATGCACTAAATAAAATCATATTTTTATTATCAAGCAGAATTTTTATGTGCTAGCTTTCTAGCTATTGTAACAACTTCCTTAGCTTCTTTCACATCGTGCACACGCAGCAGTTTTGCGCCTGCTAATATACATCTCATATTAAGTGCAGTAGTTCCGTTTAAAGCATCTTTAGCTTTAATGTTTAATAATTTTGTAATCATCGATTTTCGGGAGATACCTGCAAGAATGGGGTAAGGGAGAGCTTTCAGATAATCAAAGTCGGTAAGTAATTCATAATTCTGTTCCAGTGTTTTACCAAAACCAAATCCAGGGTCAATAATTATTTTGGTAAAGCCAAATGCTTTTAGCTTCGCAATTTGCGTTTCCAGGAAAGAAGCAACATCTGCACGTATATTTTTGGTTTCATCCTTATCATGCATCGTAATAATACTTCCATTATTGTGCATCATTATATAAGGTATATCAAGTCGCGCGATGATAGCAAACATAGCATCATCAAAAGTACCGCCCGAAATATCATTAATAATATTGGCTCCTGCACTCACTGCCTGTTCAGCTACAGAAGCATAAAAAGTATCAACAGAAATAAGCAGTTCAGGAAAACGGTTCCGAATGGAAACAACAACAGGAATCAACCTTTTGGTTTCTTCTTCAGCAGAAACAATGGTCGAATTTGGGCGGGTAGATTGTCCTCCAATATCAATAATATCAGCACCTTCATCCACCATCTTTTGAGTTTGATTCAGCCATTCCTGCTCGTGAAGATAGCTGCCTCCATCATAAAACGAATCAGGCGTTATAT
>CAIRRW010000513.1 GCA_903881065.1 uncultured Bacteroidota bacterium | reverse complement strand
GAGTTTAACTCAAAATACTTTAAAAAGAATGAACAGCAAATTTCAACCATTCCGTATATTCTTTTGGATATAGCATTATTTCAGCTTTTAACTCCTCCATATCCATCCATTTATAATCCGAAGCTTCTTCGGGATTGAGGTAAGGTGGGTAGTTATATTGCCCTATATAAACATGATCAAATTCATATTCAATTAAATGATTATCGAGTTGCGCACGATATATAAAGTCAAACTTTTTTTCCAAATTTGTTTCAATTCCCATTTCTTCTTTCAATCTCCGTTTGGCAGCTTCCAAAGTACCTTCTTTTGGTCTGGGATGGCTGCAACAGGTATTTGTCCAAAGATTGGCTGAATGGTATTTCTCCTTCGCTCTACGTTGCAGAAGTAATTGTCCGCCATCATTGAATATGAAAGTAGAAAAAGCTCTGTGAAGAAGTCCTTTTTGGTGAACTTCGAGCTTATCCATTTCTCCAATTGCCAGGTCATTTTCATCTACTAAAATAACTCGATTATTCATTTTCTATCTACATTATCAGTTAGTTTTTTTACTAAAATATATCCTATCATTGCAAATATTCCAAAAACAATTTGAGCAAAAAATAAAAGAATAAAGAAATATTTTAGATCTATAATTGATGAATCAGGATGAATTTTAAGTGTGAAATACCAACCAATTATAGCAACTATTCCAGTTACTGCCCCAAGAAACATTCCCGACTTAATGTTTGGTTTTAATTTATTATAATCACATAATATCACATAGATAAAAACAAAACTAAATCCAATAGAATAATGTAAACTCCATGCTAAGTAGGGTGCATATTGTTTAGCAGTTGGTAAAAGATTTTTAATAAGTGTAGTCTGAATTTCAGGTTCCCGAAAATTATCGCTCATTAATTCAGAAACTAAATAGCTAAAGATAGTCATAGCTGAAGTGCCAATAAAGCCTGCGGATAAAACTTTTTTATATTCCATAGAGTTCATTTCTATTAAATAATTGTTTTGCTTTTCACCGTTTGACGAAAATCTTTCCATGTAAAAATTATTGGAAGAGTTTTTACAATTATGGAAAAAGCATTAACGATATATATCTGAGGATACACTCCAAAATACAGACATACGAAAGAATCAATGATAACCCAAATGCTGAATGCAGTAATAATTGCATTTCTTGACCATCGTTGCTTCTCTTTGAAAGAGTAACGGGCAATAAACGCTAATAAAATATAACAGCAGGTGATAGTACCACCCAATGGTCCATAAATAAAAGCACGGAATGGTTCTGCTTCAGGCGGGAATTGAGAACTGTGCCAAAAAACACCGGCAAGCATTTTATCATAAGGTCGGAATAATATATTATTTCCATAGAATGCAAAGACAATCCCATATAAAGCAAAAAGCAAACTTGTATAGAAAAGCCATTTTTGCCAGAATAAAAAATGAGTGCTTTTAAAACGGGTTTCCATGGGTTTGCCTGATTACGCCTTTTGCCAAAGACGGGAATAAGTTAAATAATTCAATTGCCCTATTCGTTAAAAAAGAATATTCGGAAAGATGTTGTAGATAACGACTTAATTTTATCCGGGTGGAAAATTCTTTATTCCAAAATTGAGTGTAATGCGTAACTAATTGCTTCTTCGTAATCTCTTTAGAAAAGTATTGATCCATATTATTTGCTAATACAAAGGCAGATCGAAGAGCCATACTCATTCCGTTGCCTATAATGGGCGCCATGCTTCCGGCAGCATCTCCCAAAGAAAATGAATCATCTGTAACGGGTTCTTTAATGAGAAAATTAATTCCGCTGACGGTAATAGGTTCTTTAAAAACAAATTCAGCAGTAGTAAATATTTTTTCGATATTGCTGTTTTTAAATAAAAAAGTGTTTTCTAATTCAGGAATAGAGTTATTTACTTTGTTGAGATATTTAGAATTAACAATATAACATATGCACGATTTACCCTCCTCTATATTTGAAATGCCACAATAGCCGCCTTGAAAATTATGAATCTCAATTAAATTTGGCTTTCGCTTCATTTTTATATGATATTTAACACCCACGTAATTGGTGCCAATATTCTTCATTCGCGCAGTTTTAAGATTTGATTTTCTGCCGGTGGAATTACAAACCAAAAATGAATTTATATTTCTACTATTTGTTTTAATAGTATAAATATTTTTATTGAAATCAAAATTAATATCCTGCGCTTTCGTATTGAGCATGAATTCTACCCCTTGTTTTTTAGCTTCTTTAAAAAGGAGTTCCTCCAACAGGTAACGACTAATACCAAAACCACCAAGGTCAAGTGTTGTTTTAAATTCTTTATTGCTACCTGTAGTCAATTTAAAATTATTTATCATTGGTAAGTCAAGCGAAGATATCGTGGGACAAATTTTTTGTAAATAACCATGTGATTCCATCGATATATATTCACCGCACACTTTGTGGCGAGGATAGGTTCCCTTTTCAATTATGGTAACTTTGTAGCCTCGCTTTTTCATGTCGATTGATAAAGAAAGTCCCGCAATCCCACCGCCAACTATTGCTACATCATGCATCATTCGTTTGCAATTAATATATATCTAAATGCCCAGCTCCATTTTACTGAATAGTTTTTGTATCCTGCTTTTTCAAGCAGTGCTTTCAGTTCGTTTTTTTTAAATCCTCTCTTTACGGAAATAGGGGCATCATTCTTTACCAAATAGGATTTTGAAAAGATTGCGGTAAGAAACTTAATGCTGTAATAGGCAAACCAATTCCGTTGCAAATCATTGGCAAGAATGGTACATTGATTGGATTTACCAAATTTTAATAACTCAATTATTTCTTCATCCGTAAGATGATGCAAAAATAAACTGCAATGAATAACATCTATTTGTTTAAGAAGATCTGCTGATATATTCCGGTAGTCATCACAAATAAATTGTTTATTGCTGAATGAGGTCAGATTGCTTTCCGCATACTTTACACAATCGTTCTTTAAGTCAACTCCATAAAAAAACAACTTCACATTTTTCTTTTCGCAATATTTTTGCATTTGTTTAATAGAATCACCACCGCCAAATCCAATATCTAAAATAGTATTAACAGGTTTTGTTGTTTTTAAAATTGCCGCTAATCCTTTTCGGGAAACTTTATATCCTCCTAATCGACTATTGATAATATCTAATTCAATCAGATTTTGATATAAGTCCCTGGTTTCAATATGGCTATTATCAAGGTACTCCTTCTCGTTTGATCTATACTTCAACAGCATGATTTTTAATAATTGGATTGAGTTTTTTAAAATGGCTTGTATCTATGGATGAAAGGCTGACCATTTCAATGTTCAATCCCGGTCCGAAAGCACAGGAAAATATTTTTTTGCTTTCCGTTTGTTCCGCCTTTTTTATTTTATTGAAAATGCTATTCAAAATAAAAAGGATTGTGGGCGATGACATATTACCATATTGCTGCATTATGCTCATTGAATCGGCTACATTATTTTCGTTTAGATGGAGACTTTCCTGAACAGCTTCCACTATTTTAACACCACCCGGATGAATCGCCCAGTAATCTGTTTCCGACATTTCGTTTCCCAGAAAATTAGCTACAACATCGTGAATATTTTCTTTAATGGCACCAAGTACCTTAGAACTTAAATACATCCTGAAAGCAGTAGAGGTAATATCCCACTTCATAAGCCCGGCAGTATTTGGAACGGAAGCGCTACCAATATCGTCAATTTGTAAAACAACTTTATTTTTAACATGTTCGTTTTTGTTTCCGCAAACAATTACGGCTGCTGCTCCATCTGCAAATAGTAAATTGGCGATAATATCTTCATTCACATCAGAGGGATAAAAATGCAGCGAACAAAGTTCAACACTCACTATCAGAATACAAGCATTGGGATTTGACTGTGCGATATAATGCGCTTGTTTAAGAGCTTTCAAAGCAGCATAACAACCCAAAAAATTTACTGCTGACTTTTCGGTGTGCTCAAGTTCGTACTTTTCTGCAATCATAAACTCCAGGCCGGGAGCCATTAAACCAGTGCAACTAACGGTGATGAGATGAGTAAAATCACGAAGTTGAATATCGGTTTGAAGCATTAGTTTATCAATAGCTTTTGAGGCAAGAGGTAGTATCTTTTCCTTATAAATCTCCATCCTTTTTTCAACTGGCTGCTTAAAATCTCCATTTGTATATAACTCGTATTCATTTCCCTTGTAGTCCGGAATACAACTGTAGCGGGTATTTATTTTTGTTTTATTATTTAACAAATTCAATTTTTTAGTAAAGTGCTTTGTTTCATCCGGATTAAAAGCTTGCAAATAAAACCTTGTTAGGTCTTCTTTTCCAATTTGGAATTCGGGAACCGCAGTTGATATGTTGAGTATGTATGACATAAGAAATTATTTAAAAAGTATAATTAAAAAGAAGAGATTATTAAGCAACGATGAAAGCACAAGCATGACCATGGTGTTTTTAAAATTTACATGTGCTGCATTTTTAAATGATTTTTGCACCCAGAATAAGAAATAAATTGTAGATGGCAGCATCACTATATTAAAGAGCCAAAAATTATTTATTGCATCGTTATTGTGAAATGATAAATAAATAAAAAAGGTAGCAATAGAAAACATGAACATTGAAAAAATGAATGTGCCTTTAATACCAAGTAACATACTTAGTGTTTTCACACCGTCTTTATGATCTGCTTCATGCTGGTATATTTGCGTGAGCGGATATATTGTTGCGATAAAAAATGATGACGCAATGGCAGAAAATAGTACGGATGGGTTCGAAAATAAATCAACGGAGGATAATGCAAATATATTAGCACAGAATATCCAGGCTCCTTGAAAAATGAATACAACTAAAAAACCGATGATTGGAAATTTTTTGAAACGAATATTTCTATTGCTGTAAAGTCTGGAGGCAATAATATAACCGGCAACAAAAAGTGCAAAATAATTATTGATTAAAAAAGAAAGTAATATCGCTGTTCCATCCATCAGGTTTGATAAATACAGAAGCAATTTTGTTGATTTGGGTGGCGCAGCCAAACCTCCAATCGGACCTTCATCCTGATCATGATAACTGTTATATCCATTACTGGAAGGGAACACCAATACGTGCCAAATAGCTAAAAGGAGAAATAGCTGATAATTGCCGGCAGGTTGAATATAGAAAAAGGAAAACAACGAAACAGGCAATAAAAATATTGAAAAAGGAAACCTTAGTAGTTTAAGAGTATCTTTCATTTGAATCAAGTTATCTTATAATTTGTATATAAGGACAGAATTAATTTTCATGAGCACAAAAGTATAGTGATTTTTAAAAGTGAGTATTACATAATTTTTTAAAAAAACTATCTAATTCATATATCTCCAATAAGCAAAATAAATTGCATCCTTTTAAAATCAACTCCTATCAACCAATTTTTTATTTAAGCTCTTACACAAAATCAGCCTAAAAAAACAAATAGAAACATTGTTTTTCCTAAACTCAAAATCTTAGTTGAATGCCGGAATAATACGTTCTACCTGGTGATGGATTATAATACCTATTTCCAACAGCATTCAAATCATTTCCTAAACGGTATGACATGTTAAGAATGTTTTCCACCCCGGCAAATAATTCAAAACTATACCTTTTTTTATGTTTGTATTCCCAACTCAGTTTTGATCCGAATAGTTGATAGGAAGAAGCATAAACAGAATTCCCATCATTCAGCGGAATTTTATCGGTATAATTATATGAAAGGAATAAATTAAACCCTTTCGATAAAAATAATTTCACACTACTCACATTTACAAACTTAGGCACACCTGTTAATTTATTTCCTGAATAAGAAACTAAATTATTGGAATAATCAGTAAAGGTAAAATCATAATAGGTAAAGCTGTTTTGAAAATCCACTCCTCTTATAAAGCCTTGCGTATCATGTTTAACAAGTTCTCTATATAATTGAAATTCCAAACCTGTTTGGTTTGTCCCCCCTGCATTAATAAAATATTCATCACCCATATCATTAACTCTTCTTACAATTGCATGTTGCAGATCAAAGTTAAATACGACAATGTCTGCATCCCATCGTTGATCTAAACTTTTAAACCGAAAACCTGTTTCATAATTCCAACCATATTCAGATTGCAACTCGCTATATATACCATTGTCTGAGGGCCTTATTTCTGCTAATGTAGGAGGAGAATATCCTTTACTTGCCGATACTCGCCAAACTAGATTATTGATGATGCGATATGAAATTCCGATTCGTGGCATTAACTGCGGGTCTAATTTTTTTGTTGTAAACGTATTTCGGGTGTCCGGAAAAGTATTCTTATAATTATATTGATAATTATTAAGGCTGAGTGCAGCTTCAAGTTCCCACCTGGTTTTTATTAAAGCAGAAAACTGGCTGAAGATAAAATTTTGTGAAGCATTAAGATTATCCGAGGTTTGTATTTCTCCTTTATTCCCAGCATTATTATCATAATTAGCAATCCTGCTTTTTGTTTGTTGCCACTCCACTCCAACATCCCATTTCCAATTCAGAACATTCATTTTTTTACCTATTTCAAAATAAGTCCTTAGTCCCAAAGTTTGTTCTTTTCTTGTTTCATAATTTGTGATGAATGGGTTTTTAAAATCAGTGTAACTTCCGAACAAAGTAATTACATGTTTAAAATTGGGCGAAATAAAAAATTCATTTGAAACTCCGGCATACGCAGTTGAATTGTAAACACCGGCCTTTTGTTCTGCTGCTCCGGGTAAAGTGGATGTTGCCAATCGTGCCTGTTGGGGATTTGCTTCCGCTTGTGATAAAGTAAGTCCACCCGGTGTTTCATAATGAAGTTGAGATCCTAACAATAATAATTTTACACTTCCATTTTTGTATTTCCATTTTTGTAATGCCTGAAGATAATTCCTCTGTAATCTACTGTTTACCCTGTAACCATCTGACTGTTGATACGATTGATTGATGGTTAAGGAATATCGTTTCCATTTTTTATCAATACTTACTTGCTCATCAAACAATCCGAACGAACCAGTTCTTACAGATGCACCAACTACCGAAGAATCTGATTTATTTTCTGAATCAAGCAGAATAACACCTCCTGTATTTGCTCCAAACAAGCTGCCATCCGGCCCTTTAATGATTTGAATAGAATTGATACTATTTCCATTGATCAGATTTAAATAGGTATTGCCTCCTGCGTCCGTCAAAGGGAATTCATCAAAATAAATTTTTATATTCCGAATGCCAAAAGGCGAACGTAATAAACTGCCTCTGATGGATAAACGATAACTGCCGGGCGAACGTTCTTCCATCCTTAAACCGGGCACTGAATTCATTACAGAGACAAGTGATTGATTTGTGTAGTCACCAATTTGTTCTTGTCCAATAATTGACACACTGGATGCAACGTGTAATAGCAGGGGTTTTGAAGGATAAGCACTTACAATTACTTCAGGCAAAGTTTTGATAGAATCTTTTTGTGCATACCCAATGAAAGCATAACTCATAACGATTAGGAATAAGATGCTTATTTTTTTCATCCGTTTTTATTTCTTAACAGCACGAACTCTCCAGATGATATTCGACATATCATCCGTTAGTAAAAGTGAACCATCAGGCATTACTGCTAATCCTACCGGTCTTCCATGCACTTTATTCTCTTCTAGGTTGGCAATAAATCCGGTTAAAAAATCTTCCGGTTCTCCTGCTGGTTTACCATTAGCAAACGGGATAAAAACAACTTTATACCCTGCTAGCACCGAACGATTCCATGAACCATGTTGTGCAAGAAAAACACCGCCCTGATATTTTTTAGGAAATGAATTTGCAGTATAAAAAGCCAACCCCAACGATGCTGTGTGAGAACCTAAATTAACATCAGGCACAATACTTTTTTTTACCAATTCGGGTTGTGTTTCTTCCACTCGTGGATCAATGTGTTGACCAAAATAACAATATGGCCATCCATAAAATCCACCTTGTTTAACACTCGTGAGATAATCAGGAACAAGTTCATCCCCCAATTCATCCCGTTCGTTCACAACAGTCCAAAGAGTTTTAGTGCCCGGAGCCCAACCCATTCCTACAGGATTTCTTAATCCTGAAGCATACACTTTTAGATCCGATCCATCTAAATTAATTTCTAGAATATTTGCACGTAACAATTCATTAGCAATCCCTTCTTCTGCCACATTAGTTCCGGATCCAACACCGATATAAATTTTTGAACTATCCGAATTAGTAATAATATTTCTGGTCCAATGGCGATTGTGATCGCCAGCAGGAAGATCTATAATTTTTTCAGGCGAATCAGAAATTTTAGTTTGTCCAACTTTATACGGATAACGAACGAGTGCATTGGTATTTCCAATATATAACCATTTGCCGATAATTAGCATTCCGAAAGGCTGATTTAAACCAGTAAGCAATGTGTCTTTCTGGTCAGGTATTCCGTCTTTATTCGTATCACGTAATAATGTAATTCGATCAGCACTATGACTTAAATTGTTTGCCTTGTTTGCGCCTATAATAGTGCCTCCAACCTGTTCAAGAAGTGAGTGGTTGGAATTTGTTTCTGCAACAAGCACATCTCCATTTGGTGTAATATACATCCAGCGAGGATTTTCAAATCCATCTGCGAATTTTTCAACTACAAAACCTTTTGGTGCTTTTGGCATCTCACCATTCCATCCGATGACATTGCTAAAATTCCGAGACGACTTTGTAGCGTATGGAGAAGGCAAGCTATCCGGTTGCATTTTGGTTTTTGTTTGCGTGAAACCGGAAATTGGGAGCATGCATAGCCCTAGAAAGAAAATGGTATTTTTCATTTTTAGCTTATTTATAAAATACATTTTTGTGATTTAATTTATCAATCCACAAAAGTCCGTATGTTTTCTAACCTAACCATTATACAATTCATTAAACAACTTAGATCATTCACAGATTTACTACATAGATTAGATTTTTTTATAATATTTTTTTGAAAAGTCAGTTTACCACTTCGTATTAAAGTCCCCTCCCGCTTTCCTTTCCAATCTTTTTTATTCTTGCGAAAAGCAAGAATAAAAAAGGATTTCCACTACAATCGGGTTTATTTATCAAGTTTATCTTTTCAAATCACCTTTTAAGTAATAACTCAAAACAAAATAATTTTACAATCCGACATATTTGTCGTCCTCCCTGTCATTCTCTTTGCACACATTTGTGCAATTATTCAAACAGAAATATCGCTCAAAGCTCTATCTCAATTAATGAAAGCAAAAAGAAAAGTGAAAGAACTTTCTCAACTTGACCTTGCCATTAAATGTGATGTGGACGAACGGGTGGTGTTCACTTTATCACCTGCAAACGAAAAAGCATATTATTTGGTTTTATATCAACAACTTAATAGATACAAACAGAAATAAAAACGGTGGCAGTTGCCACCGTTTTTATTTCTATACTTGCACAGAGGGCCTAAAATATGCTATAAAATAACTTTTGTGTTCACTTTATCACTTATAAAAATTGGAATGTAAATATTGTAAAGAAAAAAGCATTAAAAAAGGTTTTCAAACTGGTATTCAAAAATATTATTGTAAAGTATGTAATAAATATTTTCAAGAAAAATACACTTATAGAACCTGTATGAATGAAGATGATGAAATGATTGTCACTTTAAACAATGAAGGAGTAGGAATATGTGGCATAGCAAGAATAAAAGGTATTTCGAAAGCTAATGTAATAAACAATATAAAACAAATTGCTTCAAAAATAAAACTAAGGCTGCCCAATGAAGAACGACAGGAATATGAAATGGATGAACTATGTACGTTTATAAAAAACAAAGAAAACACTTATTATATCATCTACGCAATAAATAAAGTAACTAAAGCAGTTATAGATTTTTGGGTAGGTAAGCGAACTAAAGCGAATATAAACAAAGTGCTTGAAAGTATAAAACGTTTAAATCCTAAAAGAATATTTACTGATAAATTAAATATATACGCTGCACTTATAGAAAAATCAATACATGTAACGACAGCACATAGAATAAATCATATTGAAAGGTTTAATTTAACCTTACGCACACATCTGAAAAGATTAACCAGAAGAACAATTTGTTTTTCAAAAAATTTAGTACTATTGGAAAGTTGTTTGCAATTGTATTTTTGTAGAAATCTTTGGTAACTACAGTGCGCATCTTCAATTTAGTCGGTAAAATAATTTTCACTTCATCATTTAGTAATGTGCAAATAATTGTTGATGTAAGTAGTTTTGGGTATTGTGATGACGGAATCGCTAACTTTGAAGAGTGTGTGAAAAAGCCTACTAGTATTGAATCAAAAAAATAAGAATACCAAAGAAAAAACCGTATAAAGCAAATGCGGCGTTAAAATGTGAAGATTAGTGTCTGTAATATTTGATTTTGGATTACAAAGTATTGTATTTTTCTATACTTTTGTACTTATAAAACTATGTCTTAGTTAATGACTTCCATATACTCTTTCAGTTTTATCAGAATATCAATATCTTTATAAATTGAGTTCGACATTTGGTTGGTGGACTCCACAAAAAAAGGGAAGATAACTATATGTTATCTTCCCTTTTTTGTTTGCTATCGCAAAGCGCCAACACATTTTTCGTTGATTCAGGTTTAAAACGGTTGTAATGTAATTTTCATCTAAAGGGTCACCTGGTATTGGAATAATGATTCTTTCAAAAAATATTTATTTTATATATCTTCAAAAAAGTATGCATGGCAAATAGTTTTATAGTTTTGTAAAGCTATTCAATTATTAATCTCATGCCATAAAATGACAAATCAAATATTCGGAATTCTAACTGTATTTATTTGTTGCATCGGGTATCTAATTACTTGGAAATATCAAAAGAAAGGTAATTATAATGTAGCGCTTCTTTTATCGCTTTTATGTGGACTTATACTTCGGATTTATTCATCTTCAGATTTATATTTACACGATTGGGATGAAAGGTATCATGCACTTGTATCAAAAAATTTTCTGAAGCACTTTTTTATTCCTATATTATATGACAATCCTGTATTGCCTTATTCGATAAAAAGCTATACTACCAATCATATTTGGCTACACAAACAACCTTTACCATTATGGTCAATGGCTTTAAGTATTATGTTATTTGGTGTGAATGAATTTGCAATCCGGATTCCTTCCATTATTTTGTCAACACTCGGGATACCCATTACTTATTTTATTGCAAAATATTTTTTCAGTAAAAGAACTGCATTAGTTGCGGCTTTCTTTTTTTCTGTAAATGGATTAATTGTGGAAATGACAGGAGGAAGACAAGCAACCGACCACGTTGATATATTTTTCCTTTTCTTTATTGAATTATCTATTTACTTCAGTATTGTTTTTGTTCAGAAAGAGAAATCAATATTTAATATTTTAGTTGGTTTGAGTGTCGGTGCAGCAATATTATGTAAATGGTTGCCTGCACTAATTGTGCTGCCTATTTGGCTTTTAATTGTATATAATTCCAAACTTTTTAGCATAAAATATATTATAGCACAGTTTCTGTTAATTTGTACCGTAGCTATTATCGTTTTTGTGCCTTGGCAGATATATATTTATCACTATTTCCCTGTAGAAGCTAATTGGGAAGCATCCTATAATATTCGACATCTAACGGAGGTACTAGATGAACAAGGAGGAGATGTATTTTATTATTTAACTCAGATAAGAATTAATTATGGCGAATTGATTTACCTGCCACTTGTTTGGTTTATATGGAAAATCATTAAATCAAATTTTAATTTGAATTATATCGCATTAGGTTTATGGATTATTATTCCGTTGCTTTTTTTCACATTTGCGCAAACAAAAATGCAAGGTTATGTTTTGTTCATTGCTCCTGCATTATTTATTATTACTGCTGAATTTTACTTTGTTTTATCGTCTTATCAATCTAAAGGTTTTCAAAAATGGATTATTTACCTAGCACTAATATTATTTATTACTTTACCGGTTAGGTATTTAATTGAACGCATTAAACCATTTGAAAATAGAAATATGAATCCTGAATGGGCTATTGATTTAAAAAAGCTAAACAAAATGGATTATAAAAATGCTGTTATGTTCAATTATAATAAACCTATTGAAGCTATGTTTTATACAAATTTGACGGTATATGCCGAACTTCCTGATAAAAGGACTTTAGAAGAAATAGCACAAAAAGGCAATAAAGTATTAGTAAATGATAATGGAAATGTTCCAGTTGATATAAAGCGGATTAATGGTATTATTATCGAACATCTAAGTGAAATGAAGTAGTAATCTATCAAATAGTTGTTTTACCCGAAAACTCTGCTTTCATATATCCCTAATTACCATACCTCACCCCTGCAGCCTTTCTCCTCGAAGAAGGGAAATTAAGTGTTTGAATGTTTTGAAAATAGTTAAAGAGATATCAAGTAAGCTTCTATGGGAAGCAATGACTTTAACAAATCGTTCCTTAAAAGACATTTGAAAACAGTACAAAGCTTTAGAAAGTGTTTTTATAGGTTTTGAACGTGTTTCTAAAGCTTTAGAAATACAAAAATGGTCCGAAATATTATTTTTAAATCTTTAAAATATGTTTCCAAAGCTTTAGAAAGAGGTTTTAAAGCTTTAGAAGGAAAATACAGAATCAGAAGGAAAAATAAGAGACGATTAATAGTAGTAATGCCTTATATTAAAAAAGTACCTAAGCATTTCGGAACTCCTTTATTACACACAGACGAATAAACAAGTGAACCAATGAACTAATAAACCAATGAATTAGTTATTTTTATACAACCAATCTTCAGGGTCCATTTTACTTTGTCCCTTCCAAACCTCAAAATGAAGCAACGTTTTCGAATCTTCCTCGTCATATAGTATCGAACCTATATTTTGTTTCGTTTTCACCTTATCACCTACTTTCACATACACATCTTTTAAGTTTGAATATATAGTAAGAAACTCGCCATGTCGTACCAGTATAAACTGCCCTGCACCAGGCATATTCACCACTGCTTTCACTTCGCCATCAAATACCGCACGCGTTAGCGAACCGGCACTAGTGGTAATATCCACACCATTATTATTAATATCAATATTCGGCATAAGCGGATGCGGATGCACGCCAAACCGCTCGCTGATAATACCTTTAGCCACAGGCCAAGGTAATTTACCTTTATTACTTGCAAACGAATTTGATAACAACTGCGACTCCGGAGTAAGCACCAACTTCAATGGTTTCGGCTTATTTGCCGATACTGCTTCCTTTTGTGCTTTTTCCAATTCTTTCTCAATAACCCGCTGAATAGCCAACTGCAACTCTTTAGCAGCTTTCTTTTTCTTCTCCAAATCCTTTTTTAACTTACTCTCCTGTTCCTGCAACTGCGAAAAAACTTGCTCTTTCTCACTTTTTTCTGAAGTAAGATTTTTCTTTTCATGTTCCTGACTACCTAATAATATATTTTTATCTGTTTTTTTACTCACCAAATCAAACACCTTTTCATTCAAATTCTTTTTGGTATCCATAATCTTTTCGGCTTGTTTCTTGCGATATTCGCTGTATTGCTGAAAATATTTAAGGCGTAAAAAAGCCTGCTCAAAATCTCGCGAAGCAAATATGAACATCAATCGGCTATATGCATCCTGATTTTTATAAGCATAAAAAATCATTTTCGCATATTCCGTTTTAAGCTTTATCAAATCATTCTGCAATCCTTTAATAGATTCGTTATTATCATCTATCTGTTTATCCAAGTCGCCAATTTCACCATTAATCGTTGCTATTAACTCTTCACGGGCGCTTATTTTTTTGTTGATCATCACCAATTGATTCAACGATAGTTTTTTGTTTTTCTTTGTTTCGAGCAACAGTTGATTTGTGTTGTCTATTTCCTGTTGAAGTTGTTTCTTCTTATTTTCCAACTCCTTTTTAGTTTGCTTTTGAGCAAACAAAATTCCCGTATTCATTAGAGCCAAACACAATAACAGCGAGTAAAAAAGAGATTTACTTTTTTTCATTGTACTTAATTTGTTCGTAATCTTCAGGAATTTTAAAAGGGAAACTCTGCTCCTGATCCAAACTGATTTTAGTATATGTAATATCAATATTGATAGCTTTTTGAGACTTAAAAAACAAATTCATTTTTTGTGGAAGTAGTTGTGTCGAGTCCATTTTGGCAAACTCGCTATATTTTACATCAAGGTTTCTGTCGGGATTAAATTCATAAAATAATATACGCGAAATTTTAAAGGTTTCAGGTATCATAAATATACTCTGTGCAGATTCCTTTAACTCTTTTCCTTTCTCCATTACCTTACGGAGTTTTCGTTTCCTTATAGTTCCGAGTGTATATAGGCAATTGTTCGAGCCGGGTTTCAGTTTTTCATCTTCATCATAAAAATCAACACTGTTACCAATTAATAGCGATTGAACAATTTCAAAATCCAAATCTGTATTTAGTAATTTACTTATGTAAGAGAAGTCGCCTTTGAAGTACTTCTTCTCACCAAAATTAATGGTAAGTTTCACAGAGTCGCGTGTTATTACCACTCTTGCGCCTTCTATCCCATATTTAGAAATCGACATCCAAATGATACTATCCTTTTTCATTTTCAAATTAATAGTAAATGAGTTGGATGTGCTGTCAATAGTCGATTCTACAGAAAGTTTGGCGTTTAGTCTTTTAAAATGAAATTCATTAGCTTTAAGTTTAGCGGTAAGTGTTTTTGAATTTTTATAATCCAGCAAACATTTACCATTTCCTAAGGTCAATAATTTCTGCTGATTTTTACAGGAAGGTAATGAGAGTAATACACAGAAAAATAATAACAAACGAAATACGTTGCCAATTAAAAAGTAACGACCTCTTATAAAATAGTTACTCATAAAGTTTTTTATCCGCAATTTTTTTATCTATTAATTCAGAAGCGCCACTAGCCTTCTTTGCATCCATCCAGTATTTAATGGCGTTTTCAATATCACCTAATTTATATAGTACGTCGCCAAAATGTTCAAGCAGTGTGCCATTCACTCGACCGCCGTTATCAAGTGCTTTACCTACCCATGTTTTTGCATCATCGTATTTATTTTCCTGAAATAATATCCATCCATAAGTATCCTGATACGAGTTATTATTGGGTTCAAGTTCATTGCTTTTCTTCGACATCTTTTCAGCCTTTTCCAAATTTATTCTTCGCAACGATAAGTAATAAGCATAATTATTTAAAACAAAAACGTTGTTTGGGTCGGCATCCAAAGCCTTATCATACGCTAAATCCGAAGCTTCAAAATTTTTCAAATAATTCTGTGCATCACCAATTAACGAGTAAAATCGAGTTAGTAATTGTTTGTTATTTATCACAAATTCTTTACCTTCAGTAAGCACATCCACAGCTACTTTATAATTTTTCAATCGGATATTTACATCACCATTAAATAAATAGGGTAATGGCTGATTTGGAAAAAGCTCAATAGCGTCCTTGCTTTCCTTCTCTACCGAAACAAAATCATTTAATTCCGAATCAATTAACATCAGTTGCTCCCATAGGGCAAATTTTTCTTTATCTAAATCAATTGACTTTCGATATTGAATACGTGCTTCCTGCAACATTTTGTCACGAATAAGAAAATCACCATACATAGCAAACGCCTTAGCTTCGTCAGGATGAACGTCGACCAGAATTTTGCATAATGTATCTGCATCTGGTTTTAATTCAGGATATTTATCAGTAATATCATAGTAGGATAAAAGAATCTTAATCTTCGTATCTATATCCAATTCCTTGCTTTTAAAAGCAGTTTTTATTTCATTAAAAGCCTTATCATTTTGTTTCTGATTTCTATAATAATCAGCCAACGATAAATGCACATAAGCATTGTTAGGGTCAAGTTTCAATAAATCAGCGTATGCCTGAAACGCTTTTTCGTTCTCTCCTTTTGATTGATATAACTCTCCCAGCATACCACAGTACTTTGCTACTTTTGGAAATTTATTTATCAACTTTAGTATTTCTTCAAGAGCCTTACCAAAGTTGTTTGATAATTTATAAATAGCAAGTTTCGACATTGAAATTTCTTCCATTACACCGAATTTACTTTCCATCTTATCATACACCTTTAATGCTTCGCTAGGTTTGTTGATAAGCATATAAGCATTAGCCAATTCATAATAATAATCTATCTTATCAGGATTTTTCTTAACAATTTTCTCATAAACAGCAGGTACCTCAGCGTTTAGTTTATTTTGTTTCAGACAATCAGCATACAGCAATTGATACCAAATATTATCAGGGTCCAATGATGCCGCCTTTTTGCTGAATACAAGGGCTTTTACTTTGTCTTTCTGAAATTCATAAATATTGGCAACTTCATATAAGGCAGCAGCATTATTCTGATTGATTTTTAAAGCCTGAACAAAATAGGTTTCCGCCAATTCATAATTGCCTAATATCTTTTCTTTATTGGCATTATAAAATAGATAATCAAAGTTCATTCTTTCTTTCCCACTCAATTCGCCTTTCTTTGCTGATGAGGAAGCCGAAGCCGCATCTTTTTTAGTTGTTTTGCAGGAAGAAAAACAAAGAAAAAGCATTGCTGCAATTAACAGTGCAGAATGCTTTAGAATAAAAAAAGAAATACTATTTTTCAAAAAATGGTGTATTAATGCTCAATTAAATTATCGGATGGTACTGTAATCACTTAAACTCAAATCGCTTGATTTGCCTGTGTATTCAGCATTGTTTCCTACCATCGAATTACTTAATTCAGCGTTTAGTATTTTACTGTTTGTTTGTATAATACTGTTTTTTACTATCGAGTTTTGAATTATTGATCCGTCTCCAATTGATACATGCGGGCCAACTTTAGCATTAATCAACTGCACATTTTCGCCAATAAAACAAGGTTCTATAATTACTGAATTATCGTTGATATATTTTGCGGTTCTGGCTTTTTCTTTATTAAATTCCAATATACGCTGATTGGTGTATACTGTAGCGTCTTTGTTACCGCAGTCAAGCCATTCTGTTACATTTCCCGGGTGAAACTTTGTACCTTTTGCTTTCATGTTTTCAAGTGCATTGGTAAGTTGAAACTCTCCTTTTTCCTTGATGTTATTATCGAGTAAATACTGTAATTCACGTTTCAAGTATTCACCATCATTGAAATAATAAATACCGATAATTGCAAGGTCAGAAACAAATGTTTGCGGTTTCTCCACAAAGTCTGTGATAATATTATTGGCATCGATTTTAACAACACCAAAAGGTTTTGGATCTTCTACCTTCTGTACCCAGATAATTCCTTCTTTTGATGAATCCAGTTTGAAATCAGCTTTAAAAAGTGTGTCGGCAAAAGCAACTATAACTTTACCTGTTAACGCATCTTTAGCGCACATAATCGCGTGAGCTGTACCAAGCGGTTCGTCCTGATAAAAGATGCTGCCTTTAGCTCCAAGGCTTTCAGCTACTTTAACCAGATTCTCTTCTGCTTCCTTACCGAAACGGCCAATAACGAAAGCTATTTCATCTACCTTTTCATCACATACCTTAATGATGTCTTCTACTATACGCTGCACCATTGGTTTTCCTGCAATAGGAATCAACGGTTTTGGAGTTGTTAATGTGTGTGGGCGCATACGTTTGCCCATTCCTGCCATTGGGATAATAATTTTCATAATATTGCTTTATTTTTTACCTGTACTTCCGAAACCGCCATCACCTCTAGCTGTTTCCATTAATTGTTCTACTTCTATCCATTCTGCTTGCTCGTGTTTTGCAATTACCATTTGTGCGACACGTTCACCGTCATTTATTATGAAATCTTCATTCGAAAGATTAACCAGAATAACTTTTATTTCTCCTCTGTAATCAGCGTCTATAGTGCCCGGAGAATTAAGCACTGTCAATCCATTTTTAAAAGCCAAGCCACTGCGAGGTCGAACTTGTGCCTCAAAACCTATTGGTAATTCAATAAATAAACCTGTAGCTACTAAAGTTCGTTCCAATGATTTTAATACAATTGGCTGATCGAGGTTTGCTCTTAAATCCATCCCTGCTGCTGCGTGAGTAGCATAAGAAGGTAATTCGTGTTTTGATTTATTAATTATTTTTATTTTCATTTTTGTTTAACGGGTATTAATTTCTTTCCTTCTAGTTTCCAAATTACCCCTATAAAACCAATCAGCAAAATATTATTCAAAATTAAATTAATAGTTACTGAATTACTCTTGATAAAGGTACTGATAAAAAACAAAAGTACAGATAAAGTAAGGTATCCCACAATTCGTTTTAAATCATAATTAACAGGGTAATGTTTATTACCTAAAAAGTAGGAGGCAATCATCATGCTTGCATAGCAAATTAGCGTAGCCCAGGCACTTCCTATGTATCCAATTCGAGGTATCCAATATATGTTTAACACTATTGTTATTATTGCTCCGAAAATAGTTAAGAACGCCCCGTAATGTGTTTGTCCGGTGAGCTTATACCAGATTGACTGACTAAAAAAGATGCCGAGAAACATATTCGCAAGTAATAAAATGGGTACTACAGCCAATCCTTCGCGATAATCTTTCCCCACAAAATATTGTATCCAGTCCATGTTCATCATGGTGCCTAAAAAAATTAATGAACAGACAATCACAAAGTAATTCATTATCTCTGCATACGTTTTTTTAGAATCCTTTTCCTTGGAATGATTGAAAAAGAAAGGTTCTGCAGCAAATCTAAAGGTCTGAACAAATATGGTCATGATGATGGATATCTTATAACACGCACCATAGATGCCTGTCTGTATCATCGCCACCTTTTCGGGAAGAAGGTGTGATAGTAATATTCTATCCAGTGTTTCGTTCACCATGCCCGCCAAACCAGCTATTAATAAAGGCATTGAATATCGCATCATCAGTTTCCAGAGGTGAGAATCGAATACATAACGCACTCTGAATATTTCTGGCGAAAGCAATAACAATGTTACAACACTTGCTATCAGATTCGAAATAAAGATATATCCTATTCCTATTTCAGGATTATAAATAGTATCGATAAGCGGCTTTAATGCTGACGTTGGCGTATGGTGAATATGTTTACAGAACAGAATAAAAAATAAATTCAAGCCGAGGTTTAAACCAATATTTATTGTTCTTATCGTCGCAAACCGCTTTGCTTTTCCCTGTTCGCGAAGCTTCGCAAAAGGAATAGCTGCAAAAGCATCAGTACCTATTATTATTGCAAACCATACTACATACTCCGGATGACCTGTAAACTTAGCTGCTTCGGCTAAGTTTACCGAAAACATACTTGCCATTATTATGAAGGTAACCGAAGTTACAAACAGCGACATCAATGCGGTGGTATACACTTTTGCCTTATCCGATTCAGTTTGTGAGAACCGAAACAGCGTTGTTTCCATTCCGTAGGTTAAAAACACAAGCAGAAAAGAAACATAAGAATATGCTGCTGTATTGATACCAAATTCTGCAGGAACAAAATTACGAGTATAAATCGGAGTGAGTAAATAATTGAGCAACCGCCCCACAATGGTTGGTAAACCATAGATTGCAGTTTGTGAAGCAAGTTTTTTAAGTGGGTTCAATGTAGATTATTTGATGAACTGATATGCTGATATGCTGATGTGGTTGCTGTTAATCGGAAATCAGCACATCAAATTATCAGCATATCGGTATTATTTCCCTGTAAAGTTAGGTTTTCTTTTTTCCAGAAAAGCTGTTGTTCCTTCTTTGAAATCAGCAGTTGCAAAACTTTTTCCGAATTCTGTAATTTCTTTTTCAAAGCCATTTACTCCGTCTTTATAATTTGCATTAACCGAACGAATGGCTGCCGCAATAGCAGATGGAGAACGTGTTAACATTTTATTTGCCAGCTCCACACATTTAGCAAGCAGGCTTTCCTGAGTAGTAACATGGTTTACAAGTCCCCAGTTATGGGCATCTTCAGCAGTTATCATATCTGCTGTCATTATCATTTCAAGCGCTTTACCTTTACCTACAATTTGTGCAAGACGCTGTGTGCCGCCATATCCTGGGATTACACCAAGCGATACTTCCGGCAGACCCATCTTTGCATTGTCGCTGGCTACTCTAACGTGGCAACTTAATGCAAGTTCCAATCCTCCGCCAAGCGCAAAACCGTTTATGGCAGCTATTGCAGGCTTCGAAAGATTCTGAACAAAATCGAACAATAGCTTTTGCCCTTCGGCACTTAATGCTCTGCCTTGCTCTACATTAAAATTTGCAAACTCAGCAATATCAGCACCTGCAACAAATGCTTTTTGCCCTGAACCTGTTATAATAATGACTCTAACGGCATCTTCCTTTTCGGCTGCCGACAGAGCATTATGTAACTCTTCAATGGTTTTTCTATTGAGTGCATTTAATTTGTCAGGACGATTAATTGTTATCGTTTGTATCCCTTTTGCTGTATCGGTTAAGAGGTTTTCGTAAGGCATTTATAAATAGTTAATAGTGGTTTTGTGTGGTTAATAATTCCTGTATTTCTCTACATATTCTTTTATGTACGTAACGATCTCACTAGTATCGGTGCCGGGAGCAAATAACTTACCTACGCCAATTTCGCTCAGCTTTTTCATGTCGTTTTCAGGTATTATTCCACCACCGGTAAGCAACACATCATCCAACCCTTTTTCTTTCATCAAGTTTATTATCTTTGGAAATACAGTGTTGTGTGCGCCCGATAAAATACTTATTCCAATAACATCTACATCTTCCTGTAAAGCAGAATTAACCACCATTTCAGGCGTCTGGCGTAAGCCAGTATATATTACTTCCATACCTGCATCTCGCAGAAAGGAAGCAATTATTTTTGCTCCTCTGTCGTGACCATCAAGTCCTACTTTTGCTACTAATACACGTATCGGGCGATTCATAAATATGTATTTATATTATAGGTTACGAAGATACATAAAAGTTAATTGCAAGGATTGTGTTTATTAATTTTGTAGGGGATAGGTACCATAATTTAACCCCCTTCATAACTCGTTTAACTATTAAGATAATCGAGAGTTCCCTCTTATTTAAAAGTTAAATCTCTTTTGAGTGATTTAATTTATTTTAATAAAATGGATTATTTATTTTTTAAAATAGTAATTTCTTATAAACATCCTGTCCGTCCACCATCCACAAGCACATTTATTCCTGTAATATAAGCCGCAGCTGGCGAAGCCAAAAAAGCTACTGCATTTGCAACTTCAGAAGCATCAGCAAATCTTCCCATCGGAATTTCCTTTATCATTTCATCCTGTACTTCGTCAATTGTTTTGCTTTTATTTTTCGAATTGTTTTCAATTATAGTTTGCAGTCTTCCAGTCAGTGTTGCGCCAGGAAGTACATTGTTTACAGTAATTCCATCAGCTGCTACTTCGGTAGCCAATGTTTTGCTCCAGTTGGCAACTGCAGCACGAATAGTATTTGAAACACCTAAATTCTTCAATGGCATTTTCACAGAAGTACTGATAATATTGATAATTCGTCCGTATTTTTCTTTCTTCATACCGCCAAGTAATGCCTGAACTAAAATATGATTACATATCAAATGATTATTAAATGCCTGTAAAAACTCTTCCACTTTGGCATTTTGAATCAAGCCGCCTGCCGGACCACCAGTGTTGTTTACCAATATATGTATTGCACCATTCGAAGCAATAAAACTTTCCACTTTACTCTTTAATTCATTTTGATTTTGAAAATCTGCACATATATAATCATGCTTTTGCCCTTTAGTAACATCAAGTTCTTTTACTGTTTCTTTCAATGATGTTTCATTGCGAGCAAGTAATATAACATTGGCACCAAGCAATGACAATTCAATGGCAGAAGCTTTTCCGATACCTTGTGTGCTTCCGCAGACAAGTGCTGTTTTCCCTTTTAAATCTAAATTCATACTCTTTATTTATCCTGCAAATGTAACTAAAAACTAAAACGGTTTCCCGTGTGTTGATTTTACGACAGCATTTCTCAGAAAAGAAATTCTCTTTAATGCTGATATTGTAAAATTTGTAAGCGATTTATTCTTTAATAGTTTTTGTAACAGTTTAGAAAACTCCACGCGCTGTTTAAATTCCGATTTCCAAAACAATTCGTACTTCGTTTCCAATTCAGTTCTTGTTATTTTTTTATTGAAATATTCATTTAATAATCCATTCAAAACAAATGAGCTTCTCATAGCCATACTCATCCCATTTCCACTTAATGGCGCAATGTTTCCGGCAGAGTCGCCCAGCATTAATATATTATTTTCAATGGCATTTTTATACCCGATTTTAATTTGTGAAATAGCCAATGGTTCATCAAATAAAAACACGGCTTCAGTAAAATATTTTTTTAAAAATGGATTTTTCATCAGCACTTCTTTTTCCATCTTTTTAATATCGCCATTATACTTTTTCAGATTTTCGGAATCACATATATAGCATAAACAATGTTTGCCATCTTCAATTTTTGAAATCCCGCAATATCCATTTTCAAAATTATGGAGTTCGATTAAATCATCAGGAAAATCAATGCTTATATGATATTTAATCCCCACATAATTGTTTTCCGTTTTATCCTTCATTGTAAATGCGCGAGCAAGTTTAATATCCAGATTACTTTTTTTACCCCAAGCACCAACGGCTATTTCTGAAATAAAAATCCCTTTTGAAGTTTCAACGGTAAATTGTTTCCCATCAAATTTCACGTCACTCACTTTGCAATCTTCGAGCAATACTACTCCTTTATTTTTTGCTGTTTCAGCCAATTTGCTATCCAGTAAATAACGGCTTATTCCAAATCCTCCCAAGTCCAATTGATGATGTAAAGCTTTACCGGAAGGAGAAGAAACAGTGAGTTTTTTAATGTGAGGCAAATTCATTTCCGAAAGTTTCAAACCCAATCGTTCCAAAAAATTCCACGATTCCATCGAAACGTATTCTCCGCATACTTTATGAAATGGATATTTATTTTTTTCAAACACAATACAGGAATATCCTTCATCTGCAAGTTGAATAGCCAATGTTAAGCCTGCTATTCCGCCTCCGATAATTGAAACTTGAAATGTGTTTGAGGGATTCATTTTTTTGTTTTTCTAGTTGTGAGGCTCTTTTTGAATAATCTTTAAGAATTCGTCACTCGCATTTGCCGCTTAGATATTATTGCTTTCAGGAACTATATTTATTTTAAAACTATTATTATCTGGGATTGCAGAAAAACATTTTACATCCGGTAAATTATTTTTTAATAAATTTTTTATTTTTATTTTATCTCCTATTGGCATTCTTGCCCCAAAAATCACTTCAACAATTACTTCAGGTGGAATATTGATATTTATGTTTGTCTTTTGAAATGTTGTCAGTCTATATTCAGCTTCGTAAGACCAATGTATAGATTTCGTCAAAACTTGAAGAAGGTATTGCGTTTCTCTTGTTTCAATGGGAGAAATAATTGGATAATCTTTGGTGTAATTTATTTTACCTCCTCCTCCTAAATATTCAAAGAGTTTAACAGAATCGAATCCAATACATAATCCTTTATGAGAATTAGCATAATGACTCCACATTAAAATATTATTATTAATTGGTGTTACAGAAAAAACGCCACTTACTTCTTTATTAGCTTGAAGTAAATCCTCTTTATATTTAGCAACAAAATAAGGATTCTTATGTTTATTTTCATCTAGCCTTTTTTTAATTTCAGATTCAATATCTCCTGGAATTCTATGTTTATTAGCTTCAATTAATCTACGAATAAATTTTTCTGCTAAAACATCATCTGTTGAAATCAAATCAAAAGCTACTGGAATATTACAGTCAAACGGATCATTGAAATCATAAGAATCAGGAACCCAAATTGATAATTCCTCCAAAATCTTTCTATGGTTGGGGTTTTCCCAATTTCTATATTTATATACAGTCTTTGGAATCCATCCCCCAGCCCATTCCACTTCGTCATATTCGATTTCAAATTCTATTAAAACCTTTTCTTTCCTTTTTTTCATAAAATTACATGCCTTATAGTGCGATTTCTCAATAACCTTTTTATTGAAATATTATTTCACTTATTACTTTTCTTTTCCGTTAACAAAATTACTAAACAATCCATAATTACCTATTCCAATTAGTTGGTGAACCCAATCTGAAATCAATATAGTAAATACGTAAAATGCTGATAAATAGCCAATAACTTCTCCAAGTGTTCCATTTTCTGGACTTGGGGAATGGTTTTCTTGTACAAGAAAGCTCCTCCCCAGTACAAGAAAGTCATTTTCTTGTACCAGAAAGTTGTTCCCCAGTACAAGAATGTTGTTCCCCAGTACAAGAAAACTCCTCCCCAATACAAGAAAGTTGTTCCCCAGTACAAGAATGTTGTTCCCTTGTACTGGAAATTTGAATTTCTTGTACAAGAAAGTTGTTCCCCAGTACAAGAAAACTCCTCCCCAGTACAAGAAAGTTGTTTTCTTGTACAAGAAAACCATTCCCCGAGACCAGAATTTTAAAGAATTCGGATATTCGCTCTTTAAATTGCACACTATATATTATAGCGTAATTAATAAATTTATGTTCTTATAGCATTAGAAAGTTTCCCGGGAGAGCGGAAATGGAATCCTGATTGAAAGTACGAATAGACAGTCGAATAAATTTTCATTTTTTGCCAATAACCAAATACCGAAATGCCCATTTCCATTTAATGCTCACAGTTTCAACTGCAGCTTTTTTAAATAAATCAAGTAATTCTCTTTTTTTAAAACCTCTTAACACAGAAAGTGGCGCATCATTTTTTACCAATGAAGAACCATTAAATAAACGTGTCAAAAGTTTGATGGTATAATATGCAAATCGATTACGCTCCAAATCATTTATCACAAACCCAATTTCCGCATGTTTTTTGAGATAAGAGAACAACTCCGTTAATTCATCATCCTTCAAATGATGACAAAACAACGAACAATGCACAATATCAATCTCAGTATTCTGTTTTAAATAATCCCTGTAATCATTCACTACTCCTTTGATTTCCGAATAACCACTGCAATTAGTTTTCACATATTCAATCGCATCGGCATTCATATCCACACCGGTCAGCATTATTTTATAATTATTTTTTCGCCCCCAGTCTGCAATATATTTCATCGCATCACCGCCTCCGCAGCCTATATCCACAATATTATATGTTTTATTTTTATCTGTTATCAATTGTTTTATTCCGGCAATTGTAATGGAATGTCCGCCTAAGGTTTTATTTATAAAATCAAGTTCGCGTAAATTCTGGAAGAGTAATTGCTTAGGAATATTGGGTTCATCCAACAATTCTAATTGGTAAGAGCGATTGGTAAATTTATCAGACATAGCTGAACAATGCAGTTTCAATGATTAATCCGGGACCGAACCCTATTGAAAAAATTGTTTCTCCTGTTTTATTTTTCTCCTGCATCAATTCATTCAGTACAAATAAAATTGTAGGTGATGACATATTCCCGAAGTCATTTAATATTTTATAAGAAGCATTTACATCTTCATCACTCAACTTTAATTTATTTTTAATAGTGTCAACTATTTTTTTCCCTCCCGGATGTATCGCCCAATTACTAATAGATTCAGGGTTAATTTTAAATTTGGCAGAAGCATTATCTACTATCGAATTTATTTCATCGCCCAATACATCAGGAATTTTTGCATCGAGAATCATTTCAAAATTAACCGGCGTAATATTCCATCCCATCAACTCTTTTCCCTTTGTTAAAAGCAACGAATAAAATCCATTTATAATTAAATTGTTTTGTTCCGTTTGATTTGAATAGTGATCAGAAGTAATAATTACAGCAGCAGCACCATCACCAAAAATAGTATTCGACAATAAATTATCATGATTGTCTTTCGGCTGAAAATGCAAAGTACAAAGCTCAACACATGCAATTAATATCCTTGCATCTGCATCTGTTTTCGAAATCATGTCAGCAATTTTCAATGCATGAAATGCGGCATTGCAACCCATAAAATTAACAGAAGTATGAAAAATATCTTTAGGTAACTTCAATTGTTCAATCAACACAGCATCAATCCCGGGTGCAGACATTCCGGTGCATGTAACAGTAATTAAATGTGTAATTCCAAATTTATCTAGAGTAGTATTTATTTTTTCAAACGAATTATTTATTGCATCAATAGCAAGAGGAATAGCTCGTTCTTTAAAAACAGTTAGCCTGTCTTCAACATTTGCGGTACTTGGAGTGCCATTAAAAAAAATATGTTCGTTTCTGTTTTTATCAAAATCAGGGATTGAAGAATAACGGGTAGTGATGCCGCTATTATGAAATAATACATTCAGCTTTCGCGAAGCAACAGCATTGTTTTCATACGCAAGATGCATAAATTCCAGAATCTCACTTTGTTTGGTTTGATGCTTTGGTACTGCTGTTCCTATCGAAATTATCTTACTCATTAAAACCAGCTATAATTGTTATTCAAAATTAAAACTAAAAAATAGATATTCATACAGGAGGAAGCAAGTAGATTCATACTCATTGTATTTTCAAAATTTGCATTGGCTGTATTTTTAACAACATTATTAAACCAGTATAACAAACGCAAAACCACCGGCAACATCAGTATAAAAAACAGAAACATTTCTATTCGTTGATGTTTTAAATCAAAGTAATAAAACAACAGCGCAGTAGCACTGGCAAACATAATGGATGAAAAAATAAAAGTACCTGTATAACCAAATTTATAACTGATAGAAGTGACCCCATCTTTTTTATCCTCTTTATGCTGATATATCTGTGTAAGCGGATAAACACTTCCAATAAATAAACTTGCAACAGCCATACAAATGATGTTATTTGTTGTAAAACAATTTTCAAAGGAAAATGTTGTAACGGCAGAAGAGACCATCAGATAAGTAAATGCTCCCTGAAAAAGGAAAACAGTAAGGAACCCGATAACAGCATATTTCTTTAATCTTAATTTGCGATAGCTGTATGCTCTCGAAATAAATACATAAATCAAAACGAAAATAGAAAAGTAGACAGAAACTAAAAGTGCTAAAAGAACACCTATAATATCCAATAATAATGTTGCATAAAATAAATTCTCGGTAACCTTAGGAGGATTTTTTAATCCGCCAATACTTGTTTCATCCTTATCCTGATAGCTGTTATAACCATTACTGGAAGGGTAAATAAGCAAGTGAAGGATAACAAATGCTATAATTGTTTGCTGCCAATTCACATTAGTAGTCTGACTCAATGCAAATAAAAACACTGGCATTAAATGATATGAAAACGGAAACCGTAAATGTTTTACAGTATTCTTATCAAACCATGATATGACATTTAAAGTCGGCATCTGTACAAAAGTATACATCTATTTAGATAAATAAGAATAGTTAGGGATTTCTAAAGAAAACAAAGGTCGGAATATTTGACCCGACAATTGTTATATAACTTTCAAAATAAGTTACATTATTGACTGATTACTGTTACTGAAAGAAAGTATAACCAAACTTCACAATACCAATGGAAGAATTAATATGGTCTCGGTTTACTTCGGAATTAGGAAGATTAAATGTTTCATCATACAGGATATTTATTTCATCCGTCAGCACATCTTTCTTTAGTTTCTTTTCTACCAGCATTGCACCATTGGCATTGTATTCATATGAAGATTGCGTTTTAATATCGCCACTTTCATTACTGATAAATGTTTTATCCGTCAACCGATTGTTGGCATCATATTTATATGTGGTTTCGGCTCGCATCCAGCTGACAATAAATTCATAATTCTCCGACAAAATATTCCCTTTGTCATCATAATTAATAATTGCTTTTTTATATTCCCTCCCTTCATCATTCAGGCAGGACTTTTTCAGTTGGGTTGGCGTTAATGCAGTATATACAAATGTTTCCGACGAAAGAATACTTTGAACTCCCAGTTTAAATTCCTTTTTATTTTCACTAGCATTCGTTTCTTTACTGTGCATTTCTTTCCTAATTCTGCCCACCGAATCATATTCATAATAATACGCATCGTAATAATCGCCTGCCTGCATACGTTTTGCTATCACATGATTTTGTTTATCATAAAACACATTTACAAATATAGTATCGTTAATATACTTTGCAACAGTGCGGGTTCCGGCAGGTCGAATTAATTTTCCATGACGATAAACCGCAGGAACATCAACGTCTTCGAAATGCCTGGTATTAAAAACAGTGTAATAATATCTTGTAACATTTCCGCAGGTATCAAATTCATAACCCTGCGTATTTCCTTTGTCAATAATAACTTCCCCGTCGGGTTTATCAACCACGACTACCAATAGACTTTTAATTTTATTTTGTTTTACTGCCGCCGGATTAAAACTAATCGGACCAAGAGAAATGTCTTTAGGCTTGGTATTGATAAGTTGGGCGGTACAATTAACGTACAGAATCAGGGAAAGAAAAATCAGGATAAATCTTTTCAAATCAGTTGAATTGCTTTAATGCTTCTTCCGGCTCACTCACAGGCTTATTGCAGGTTTTGTTGACACAAACATAAATTAATGTTGCACCTTCTTTACTTCTGTTTTTCAGCAGCGGCAATGAACTTTCCGTTTTGCATCCGGCAAATATCACATTAGGCAGGTAATGTTTGTTGAATGATTTTCTTTTTTCATCAACAGAATTACCAACAATTGCAACTTCATAAAATGGCTGAGTAAAATATAAATGAAGCATTGCCCAGTTGCTGTATCCGGCACCATAGTTTTCAAATTCATTCAATACATTATTCAGCATTTTTCTGCTCATAAGAATATATTCTTCGTTTTCGAAATGATGCCCCAGTCTGAACAAAGACTTTGCAATACTTGAATTGGAAGCAGGAATAACATTATCCGTCAATTCCATTTTACGACTTAATAATGCTTTGTCTTCATCAGATGTAAAATAAAACATTCCCGAATCTGTATCCCTGAAATGAATGATACAATAAGTCATCAAATCATTTGCCTTATTAAGATACGTTTCATCAAAGGTAGTTTCATAAAGAGCAATTAATGCTTCTATTAAAAACGAATAATCTTCGAGAAAACCATTAATATTTTTACCAGCCAAATGCGAAAGTTGATTTCCTTTTATCTTTGCATTTGTAAAGATAAATTCAATATTCTTAATTGCAACATCCAGAAAATGCTGTTCTTCAAAAACAGAATAAGCATCAATGTATGCCTTTAACATCAAAGCATTCCACGAAGTAAGTATTTTATTATCCAGACCCGGATGTATTCTTTTCTCTCTTATTGCCAATAATTCTTTTTTGATTTCAGAGATAGTTTTCTGCAGTTCCTCAACCGATATATTATGCTTCTTTGCAAGCTTTTCGTCACTTTCATTTCTCAGAAGAATATAATTATCATGTTCCCAGAAACCAATATCATTCACATTAAAATAATCTGCAAACAAACTGAATTTATCCTTTAAAATCTGTTGCAATTCTTCTTTCTGCCATACATAATATTTCCCTTCTACACCTTCCGAATCAGCATCCAGTGCCGAATAAAATCCACCTTCGGGTGAAGTTAATTCTCTCTCGACAAAAGCTAAAGTTTCATAAACAATTTGTCTGTAAAGCGGGTTCTTAGTTGCCTGAAAAGCTTCTGAATAAAGCGTTACCAGTTGAGCATTATCATAAAGCATCTTTTCGAAATGCGGAACTTTCCAGTAATGATCAACCGAATAGCGTGAAAATCCGCCGCCTGTCTGATCATAAATTCCACCAAAAGCCATCTTGGTAAGCGTTAAATCAACATGTTTGAGCACTTCCTCTTTTTTATCAGGGAATGAAAAAGCATAACGCAATAGAAACTGATAATTATTCGGCAACGGAAATTTGGGCGCACCACTTGGCCCTCCTTCTATGTTATCAAATCTGCTTTTCCAATTAGTATAACAGGTATGTAATGTATCAGCCGAAAAATCATTTTGCATTTCCTTTACCTTCACAAGCTCTGCAAGTCGCACCCCTTCAGTCAATCGTGAGGCATACTCCATTGCTTTTTCTTTATCATTTGCAAACACATCAGCAATATTCAATAAGATATTCATCCATTGCTGCTTCGGGAAATAGGTGCCGCCATATATAGGGCGCCCATCAGGCAGCGTGATGCAGTTGAGCGGCCAGCCGCCACGTCCCGTCATCAGCTGCACAGCCAGCATATATATCTGATCCACATCCGGCCGCTCCTCTCTATCCACTTTTACACAGATAAAATGATCATTCATTAAACGGGCGGCATTCTCATCCTCAAAACTTTCGTGCTCCATCACATGGCACCAATGACAGGCTGAGTAGCCGATGCTCACCAGTATTAATTTATTTTCCTGCTTCGCTTTTTCAAGCGTTTCATCATTCCACGGATGCCAGTTTACAGGGTTATGTGCATGCTGAAGCAAGTACGGACTTGTTTCATTTATCAGCGAGTTGGTATATTTATGTTCGAGACCGCTCATTTTGTAAGATTCAGCGGCACACTTTGCGTCAGGTCAACAGGAAATGTTTTCTTAATAAATAATTTGCCGGCACGCAAATTTCCTTTTATCCCCACCTTCACATTTTTACTCATTGCCATCCCTATTACCTTCGGAATATCAGTAAGGCTCAAACCCGAAAAATCCGATTTTATTTTGAAGGTGTAACTGTCTTCGCTTTTAGCTCTTATCCTCACATTGTTTGCCAGATGGGCTTTTCCGGCATTTATCCCGCTAAGTGTTACATCCATATCCGATTTATAAATGGTGAATGAAGTGCTGTTCGGATTTTTTATCCGGGCGGTAATCTCCGCTTCCACGCCTTTATCCGAGAGCTTTACCAATTTCACATTTTCTATTCCGCTGAAAGTAACTTCCTGAAAATCGCCGCAGGAAGCGAAAAGAATATAGGAAAACAGAAATAGAAACGCCCTGATTCTATTGAATAAGGGCGTTTTACAAATGGGGTTATGAATCATTTAATATATTGAGTAAAAGTATTTTTAATTATTTACTTCCCTCAGCGTAATATTGGAAGAAATAAGGAATAGTTTCAATTCCTTTCAAATAATTAAATACTCCGTAATGTTCGTTCGGTGAGTGAATAGCATCCGAATCAAGCCCGAAACCAAGCAACACAGTATCCAATCCCAGTTCGGTTTTAAACATTGCAACAATAGGAATACTGCCGCCACTGCGAACAGGGATAGGTTTTTTACCAAAAGTAGTTTCCATTGCTCTGCTTGCTGCTTTGTAAGCAATCGAATTACTTGGCGTTACCGCCGCTTCTCCTCCGTGATGCGGAGTTACTTTTACAGTAACCGAAGATGGCGCAAGTGAAAGGAAATATTTCTCGAATTGTTTAAATGTTTTATCCGAATTTTGATAAGGAACCAATCGCATCGATATTTTTGCATACGCTTTAGAAGCAATAACTGTCTTTGCTCCTTCGCCTTGGTAACCACCCCAAATACCATTTACATCCAATGTTGGGCGAATAGAATTACGTTCATTTGTAGTATAACCTTCTTCTCCTATTACATCTTTAAGTTCTAATGATTTTTTATATTCATCAAGACTGAATGGTGCTTTCGCCATCTCAGCGCGTTCTTCAGCAGAAAGAACTTCTACATCATCATAGAAACCAGGTATAGTAATGTGTTTATTATCATCTTTTAACTTTGCAATCATCTCACAAAGAATGTTG
>CAIRRW010000512.1 GCA_903881065.1 uncultured Bacteroidota bacterium | reverse complement strand
TGGATTATTTTCAATTTCAGTTTAATGAACTGGAAGATGTAAATCTGAAAGCAGGCGAACAATCAACATTAGAGCAGGAACTGGAAACGTTAAATAATGCGGAAGAAATTAAATTAAATCTTTCGAAAGCAGCTTTTGCATTAAATGGCGGCGAAATGAATTTGCTTTCTTCGTTAACTGAAATTAAAATTATACTTGCTTCATTTGCAAAATACAAACCTGAAATAAATGAATTAAGTTCGCGTATAAACAGCTCTTTTATCGAATTGAAAGATATTTCAAATGAGCTCGAAAGTATAGAACAGGATATTGTTTACGACCCTAAACAAATAGAAGAACTGACAAACAGATTGAATGAAATTTATCGTCTGGAACAAAAACATCAGGTAACAACAATTGAAGAATTAATTTTCATCAAGGATGAATTAAGTAATAAACTGCTTGATTTCAGTTCGCTTGAGATGGAAATTGAAAAAGTAAAAAAAGAATTAAGTACCATTGAAAAAACATTGCTGACAGCAGCAAAAAAGATTTCGGGCAATAGAAAAAAAGTAATACCAAAGATTGAAAAAGAAATCGCTTCCCTATTATCCTCTTTATCCATGCCTAATGCGCAACTTAAAATAGAACATTCGGAATCGGAACTATTAACAAAAAACGGATTGGATAAAATAAATTTTCTCTTCTCTGCCAACAAAGGAAGTGATTTTAAAGAGTTGAATAAAGTTGCGTCGGGTGGAGAGTTGTCAAGATTAATGCTGAGTATTAAATCCCTGATTGCACAGCTTACTGCTTTGCCGACAATTATTTTTGATGAAATAGACACAGGAGTTTCCGGCGATATTGCCGATAAAGTAGGAAGTATAATGCAGCAGATGGCAAAATCGATGCAGGTAATTACTATCACACATTTGCCTCAAATTGCGAGCAAAGGAAGCTCACATCTTTTTGTTTACAAGGAAGAAAAAAACAATAAAACATTCAGTAATATCAAGAAACTTTCTGCCGAAGAACGTGTGAATGAAATTGCAAAAATGCTGAGCACAGGCAACCCGACTGCCGCCGCAATAAGCAATGCAAAAGAACTCCTTAAAACCTAAACTTATTAGTATATTTGTCATCTGAAACATTTCAAAACAATAAAAATATATGTCATATAATTTATTAAAAGGTAAACGCGGAATAATTACAGGTGCATTGGATGAAAATTCAATTGCATGGAAGGTAGCCGAAAAAGCGCACGAGCAGGGAGCTACATTTGTTTTGACAAACGCACCAATCGCCATGCGAATGGGAGAAATAAAAGTATTGGCAGAAAAAACAAATTCAGAAATTATTCCTGCCGATGCTACCAATGTTGATGAGTTGACTAACTTATTTACCAAGTCGCAGGAAATACTGGGCGGCAAACTGGATTTTGTTCTTCATTCAATCGGCATGAGCGTGAACATCCGCAAGAACATACCTTATACTGAATTGAACTACGATTATTTTATGAAAGGCATTGATGTTTCTGCTCTTTCGTTTCATAAAATGCTGAGCGTAGCCAAAAAGCTGGATGCCATTAACGAATGGGGTTCTGTGGTTGCGCTTAGTTATATGGCGGCACAGCGCACCTATCCTTTTTATACCGATATGGCTGATATCAAAGCAATGCTCGAATCCATCGCCCGCAGTTTCGGATATCAATATGGGCTCGATAAAAAAGTAAGGATTAATACTGTTTCACAATCTCCCACCAAAACTACTGCAGGCAGCGGTGTCAAAGGCTTCGGAGATTTTTATGATTTCTCCGATAAAATTGCTCCTTTAGGAAATGCCTCTGCCGAATCATGCGCTGATTTCTGTATTGCCTTGTTTTCCGATTTAACACGCATGGTTACCATGCAAAATATTTATCACGATGGCGGATATTCTTCCACCGGTGTCAGCAAAGAAGTGATGGAGAAACTGGCTGAAAAATAGTTTCCTTTTTATATAAATACATTAATAAAAAAACTCTTTACATCATTTGTAAAGAGTTTTTTTATTTGGGCGAATACAATTTCTGCTTCCCCGAAAGTTCCTTCCCGCTTTACGCTGCAATCTTTTTATTCTTCTGAAAAAGAAGAATAAAAAGGATTTCCACTAGATACTTTATATGAATAATTCGTTTTCTTAAGTATGTCTATTCTCATTTAACTGTTTTCTAAATAGAAAGAATTAAAGAAGGAATAGCATTGTTATAATCGTTATTTCCTTGGAAATATATATTATTTAAAATAGTAATATTAAGTAATTCAACTTGCTAGTTAAAGATTTTGTTTAATTGAAAAGTGAAAAATGAATATAATCAACTTAACCACGAAGCCATTCATAGTAACGGTATGAATGGTTCGTGAAAATAATAATTAATATCATTGATAGCTGTTTCTAAAAAGTTTTCTCATTTAAAATTTCTTTTGAATTTGTTGTTTTGTGTCTTATCTTTGAGTTCGATTTTCTTTCTACTTTAAGGTTAATCAACTCTTGAGTAAACAAGCCATCTTCTTTTTTAATCAGTATTTGCATTATCTGCATGTGCGCTCGATTCGGGTAGAAAACATTTTATTATCTTTTCTAAAGCTTTTACATTTGCTTGTTTTCTGAAACAGAAAGAACACTAAAGGAATGACTAAGCCTGTTGTAAGTAAATGAAACTATACTTCATAAAAATAGCTATACAAACTGGCGATATTTCCTCGTCATTTCATTTCTTTAAAAGTTTACTATTTGTTATCCGTATTTTATCAAAAATTTCCAATAGAAAAAGAATCTAAAATATAGTGCGTTTAGCATATCATGTCTATTAAATATCAACCCACTTGCATAAAAATTATAGATTAGTTTTCCTATTGCGAGTAGTCGCCTACTAAATCTGCTTTTGTCCAACATTTTTGAAATCATTTAAAAACCCTTAATGAAGTTATTGCAAGATTTTGATTCCCTTCAAATCTCATTGCCGAAACTAATGATGTTGTAGCTATTTTACTATCACTTACTCTTCTTCTGATATTTTCTGAATGATTTATTCCTTTTAACAAATCATTCACTATATAATAGTTTGATATAACTTTGTCTTTGGTTGTATTGGTTTTGTTTTTTTATTTTCAAAACAAAATTTCTTAACCTTTTGCTTACCCTTACTTTCTTCACTGTTTAACTAGCAACTTGAATAATATTATAGTAATTTCGTAGTTGTTATGATTTAATATTATTTTCAAATTGGCAATTCTTTTTTTGTGTATGTTTGACAAGCGGATTCAATACACTTTTAATGCAGAAATTTGTTTATTATTTACTTCTCCTGTTTTTAATTTCCTGTTCTTCGCCAGAAGAAAAAAAGGAAACAAGAACCGTTTTTAAGTATAATGAAATAGGTGCCGTTACTTCTCTTGACCCTGCAGCCGCAGTGAGTTTTGAAAATATAAGTATTGTAAATCAACTTTTCAATGGCTTGGTTCAAATGAATGATTCGCTGCAAATACAACCTTCAATAGCCAAAAGCTGGAGTATCTCTTCAGATGAAATTACTTATACATTCAATTTACGAAACGATGTTTATTTTCATGATAACACTTGTTTTGTAAATGGAAAGGGAAGAAAAGTAACGGCGGCAGACTTTGTATATTCCTTCAATCGCCTTATGGATGCTAAGGTTTCAAGCGCAACTACACTGTTAACTTATGTAGATAATCAAACTCAAAAAGCATTTGAAGCACCTAACGACAGCACGTTTGTTATTCATCTTAAGAAACCTTTTGTTCCTTTCTTGAGGATTTTAACTATGAAATATTTTTCTGTATTACCTCATGAAGCAATTGAATTATATGGAGAAGATTTTAGGAAAATGCCTGTAGGTACAGGCCCTTTCCGATTTAAAATGTGGGAAGAGGGTTCGAAAATTGTACTGCTTAGAAATGAAAATTATTTTGAATATCAAGGTGCAACTCGTTTGCCTTATCTGGATGCGGTTTCCGTTTCGTTTATTAAAGATAAGGAAACTTCTTTTCTTAATTTCCTGAAAGGAACTACAGATATGATTTCGGGTATTGATGCCATAAATACTGATGAAGTGCTTACTCCCGAAGGAATAATAAATGATGAATATAAAAGTAAGTTTCAGTTGCAGACTACTCCGTTTTTAAAAACAGATTACCTTGGTATTGTTGTTGATGAAAATTTACCTGTTGTAAAAAAATCACCTTTGCGAATTAAAGCAATAAGGCAGGCGATTAATTATGGCTTTGACAGGAAGAAGATGGTTATTTATTTACGAAGAAACTTAGGTATTGCAGCTACTGCCGGTTTCCTCCCACCTGGACTGCCTTCTTATAATGCATCTATTGTTAAAGGATATGATTATAATCCGGAGAAGGTGAGGCAATTACTTACGGATGCAGGTTTTCCAAATGGCAAGGGGCTGCCGCCAATTTCTCTTGCCACCACCGAACAGTATTTGGAACTTGCTGAATATATTCAATCACAGTTATCAGAATTTGGAATAGAAATAAAAATAGATGTTCAGAAATCTTCGGTGCTTTCTGAGAATGCTGCAAATGGAAAGATTAATTTTTTCCGTAAATCATGGGTGGCTGATTATGCAGATGAAGAAAATTTTCTTTCGTTATTTTATTCTAAAAACTGGAGTCCGAAGGGGTTTAATTATACACATTATTCAAACCCTGAATTTGATAAGCTTTACGAGAAGTCTCAAGAGGAATTGAATGATTCAATAAGGTATAGTTATTACAGGGCGATGGATAAATTATTAATTGAAGATGCGCCTGTTGTGCCTTTATATTATGATGAAGTGGTGCGACTGGTACAGAATAATATACAGGGATTAACCTTAAATCCAATGAACCTGCTTAACTTGAAAAGGGTGAAAAAGTATTAAGTGCTATGTATTAAGTATTATGAATGTTGCGGGATAATATGGGTGGAAGTGGTGGTGGTTAATTGGGCTTGGAAAGAGGATTTGTGGGTTTGGGGCTGCTAAAAGGGGGACGAAAATTAGCATTGATTATTAGTGAGTTACATTTCCACGTATGGATTTCTCCACTTTGCGGGAGGGTTTCTCCAACCTGCGGAAGGGTTTTTCCAACTTGCGGAAAGGTTTCTCCAACTTGCGGAAGAGTTTCTCCAAGTTGCGGGAGGTTTTTTCTTGTTTGCGGAAGGTTTTTTCCAACTATAGGTATGTTTTTTTCTACTTTGGGAAGGGAGAAACTGTTTTTGGGGTTGGTATGGAAAACTTGCAGAGAAAGATGAACTTGCAACTGCGCCCGATTGTAATGGAAATCCTTTTTTATTTTTTCTTCTAAAATAAAAAAGATTGAAATGGAAAGCGGGGAGGAACTTGCGGAGATGCAGAAACTTGCTTCGCCCAAATAAAAATAAAATTAATTTATTTCGAGGTAAGTTACGATAGGGAAATGATCGGATAATTCTTCGCGGATGGTTCGGAAGTTATAGGCTTTGAATTTGGGATTGTGTAAAATATAATCGATGCGGAAAGATGGAAATATTCCGATGTAACTTTTGCCAAATCCATTGCCGCTTTCAACAAATGCATCTTTGAGATTTTTAGAAATTGTATGATAGGTGTAGGAGGATGGGGTGTCGTTAAAATCGCCGCAGACAATAACAGGGTAAGGGCATTGGTCGATACTTGCGGAAATTAAATCGGCTTGTTTTGCTCGTTTTACAAATGCTTTTTTTAATCTTCTTAATATATTTTTTGACTGTTCGATGTCTTCTGATTCGATATCTTTTTGCAATTCTTCGGCATATTTATAATCGCTTTTACTAAATGCAATTGACTGCAGGTGCATGTTGTAGACGCGTATGGTATCGTTACCGATTTTAATATCGGAATAAATACAAATGTTATTGCTGTGATATCCGAAGTCGATTTTGCCTTGCGCTACGATAGGGTAATAACTAAATGTGGCGATTCCGAAATGCTGATTTGGTTTGAGGTTGGCAGAATATTCGACATGAACATACTTTGCTTTTTGTAAATGGACAAGCGAATCGAGATTATCAAACTTGCTGCTGTCGCGAGAGAAGAACTCCTGAAAACACATGATATCGGAGCTTTCGTCATTTAAGAGATTAAACATTTTAGCTCGCGTTTCGAGGTTATGACTCCAGTTATATAAATCAAAAACCTTAACATTATACGACATTACTTTGATTACCTTTTTGGATTTATCAGGTGTTCCCTTTAAACTAAACTGAACATAGTGATGAATATTGGACCAGCCAAGAATAATAATTATGAGTGAATAAAATGCGCGCTTATGTAATTGTATTGCCCAATAAATTACGAAGACTAAATTTATAATTACAATTAATGGGTAGGCAATTCCGAAGAAAGCGATGATGTAAAAATTTTCGGGACTAACGTGAGGAGCAAGATAGGAAATGAGCAAACTTATGACTGCAACGTGATTGCAGAAGGAAGCGACTTTATTAAAGTAAAATCGTTTCCGTTTTTTTGCTTTATTATTTTCTGTGCTTTCCAATTATTTTTTACTTGCATTAAATAGTATATCCTTTTCTGCTTTACTTAAACTTTCGTATCCTGATTTAGAAATTTTATCAAGGATAGCATCGATTTGCTGTTGAGTTACTTTTCGTTTATAATTGTATTCTTCGTCAGAGACAGGTCTTTTATAAGCAACATTTAATTTACTTTTTGGTGATGATTGAAAAAGATTTCCAATCCATGTTAGAAATTTATTTATTCCTTTTGATAAATCTCTGCCTTTTTTGAATTGCTGAATAAAAATAAATCCCATTAATGCACCGCCTAAATGTGCAATGTTACCACCAACATTGGCATAAGATGCGACACTTAATACATCAATAAAAATAACAAATAATGCAACGTAAATTAATTTAACAGGACCAATAAACATTAAGTTCAATCGGTAATTTGGAACCAATGCGGCAGCTGCAATGATAATAGCAGTAACTCCGGCAGAGGCGCCAACGAGCGGTAATCCGATGTAAATATTGAAATCGGGAATGAGATTAACTAATAGAATTGTTATAATTCCACCGGCAATACCGCCTAATAGATATAGAGGAATAATCTTTTTGGAATCTGTAAAGTTTGTTAGTATTTGTCCGAACCAGAATAAGGTTACCATGTTCCAGAAAAGGTGCATTAATTCGATATGAACAAACATATAGGTAATTAGTGTCCATGGCTTAAAGAGGAATCCCTGAAGACTTAATGGAAGAGAAATGTTTTCAATAAAAAATTTTACGAAGTATGCGAAAAGGCCTATTCCGCCGGTGAAGAAAAGAAGTATGCGTAATAAACTTATTATTAAAAATACTGCAATATTGATTACAATTAATCGAGT
>CAIRRW010000511.1 GCA_903881065.1 uncultured Bacteroidota bacterium | reverse complement strand
TTTATTTTTTGAGGGTTGTGCAACAGCTACTTATGTTATCGGCTGTCCTTCTTTCTTTCCGAAGCCTTGTCTGTCCAAGCATTGAGTGTACCTGCCTTTGCAAATACGTTCGTTACGCAGCTTTGAGTTTTGCTAAACTGTCTTCGGCAAGACGTTCGCTCCAAATAATGTAACTAGCTTTTTTGGAATTTAACGCTTCTAGATATTCTCCTTTGATTGGTTTCTCTTCGTCATTCAATACAGCTATTGCGGTTACATTTTTCTTACTTACTTTTTCCCTTACTGCTTTAATATCGTCCCAACTAAATAAGAAACTACTAAGTGTTTGTTTGTTTATTGTATTAAAAGATTTTAAAACTAATTCGCTTTCTCTGCCTGCTATTTGAAAGTCAAACATAAACTCAAGTCCTGTTGAACCTTTGGAAATAAAATCTGGTGTGTATATAATGTTTTGGCTGTCTAAATATGCTCTAACATCTTCTTTGAATATTGAAGCAACATTGTTTTTAGAAAGAACATATAGGTCGTTCAGTTCCATTATTGCTGAAAGGAAATTGTGTTTCTTTTGAGAAAAGTTTTGTGCAGTAGTTTCTGTTATGAGTTCGCCACCTTGTTGTTGAATACCATAATTCAACATAATTCTGTCTGCTAAATTTTTTCTTTCTCCTACTCTGTTTAATGAAGTTCCTACTAAGTCAAGGTTATGATACGTTTCTCCATTGTCAGACAAAATAATTTTTTCACCTTTCTTTTGAGCATATATTTCAATAACATCATTAAAGAGCCCGATGAAAGGTGTTTGGATTGCAACCCATTCGGTTTTAATGTCAGGAAGTATAACGGTCTTATCTCTTAACCAATTATAATAATCTTGTATTAATGGATTTACCCAACTCATAATAAAGCGTTTTGAATTACAAATGGAGTAACTATGTTTATTTCTTTAGCAAAGGCATTAATAGCGTTTGTAAAATCGTCTGTATTATTAACGTCTAACACAGGGAAATTATAAACAGACAAAGGAACAGCCCAAGCAAGGTCTTTAAATCCTTCAACATAAACGTGAATGTGTGGCTCATTTTGAAAAAAGTAACCTGCATAAGGTTTTACAATTTCAGGTACGAAGGCATTTATGCCTTCGGGGTTTTTGTGTCCGCCTTTGTAATCTATTCTCATTAAACCTTCCTTTGTATTATCTTCTTGATTATGTAATGATATTTTAAATGTTATTTTTTTATGTGAAGTTACCTCAAATAGAAAACTGTATTCAGGTTCCTCTGCATTGTTTAAAAGTAAACGAGTTTTTTCGTCTGATAAGTTTATAGTCATTGAGCCTCCCTCAATTTCCTTGGGAAGATTAATTAATTTCGTTGCTAATTCAATTGAAAACATATCAGTTTAATTAAGGTCGTAAAGATAAATTTAAAAATGCTTCTTGTTTCATAATTTGAATTTTAAATTTCAATGTTGCGATTCTGTAACGAGTTAGCGCGTCTCTCAGGATTGCCGATAACGGATCCCGGCTACACGCAGTGCGGAATAAAAAGCACTGAACTGTCTTAACCGGAAAACTTAATTAAAAGTACAAAAGGAAATTGCAAATGCAAATAAAACTTTTGCGAAGCAACCAAATTTATGCATTTGCAGCTTGCACAATCTCCGCATTGCTTGTGTAGCCGGTGTTATCAGTAGTTTTTTATTTTGTTTTGGTCTTTAAGTACTCTAATGCTTTGGTTATTACGGGGTCTTTCTTTTGTAAATAGTCCGCTATTGTTGGTTTAATTTCAATGTCTGGTTTTACTCCGTAACCAACAAATTCTCTACCGTCAGGATAAGTGTCTTGTTTTGTACAAACTCTTGCAGAACCTCCGCCTGGCAATTCAAAACTATATGGCATTCCTGTGCTGCCAAATGAATTTTCTCCAATTTTAATCATGTGTTTTTGATTGTCGCAAAAAATTAAAAAATCTTCTGCAGCTGAAGCCGTTCTGTGTCCAATTAAAATAACAGTTGGAACTGTTATCCTTTTTGCATTTAACTTTATTGTGTCAGGTTCATAATCAAATTTGTAATAATATTGGTCGTGAAATGCAAGATAAAATTTCTTTGCATCTGCATCACTTATTGTATCTTTTGGTTCAATAGACGCTCCCCATGCTTTGTATGCAGGTATGTGAAGCCTGCTTTTTTGTCTTGCCCCATGAAGCAAACTGTCACTTGTTAAA